>NZ_NFUX01000078.1:0-32160 GCF_002264385.1 Paenibacillus sp. VTT E-133280 | reverse complement strand
AAAACCTCCCTGAAAATAGCCGATAATTGCATAAAATCAATGGAATAAGGGAATTCGTCCCTAAAAATTGGGGTGATTTCTAAATTTGCTAACGAATCTGCTGAATTATAGGGAGGTTCTCCCTAATTAGTAGTCTGCAGCGCAAAAATCACTGAATTATAGGGACATATTCCCTAATGGTCTATGAGGGTATCGCTTTTCTGATTCGGAGAGTGTGTATCGCGGCATGGAGAAAATGATGCTTGAGCAAACATGCAAAATAACGCTTCTCGAATATCGGGAGAAGCGTTATTTACGTACGTTTGTGATCGTCAGAATGATAAAGCTATTATTCCGCAATAATCAAGCTCGTGCGTTTAGGTTTAAACTTCTGCAGGAAGCTTCGATCTATATTACGGTCGGTAATAATGTACCCGATTTTATCGAGTGAGGCGATACCGATGGTCACATCTTTCCCGAATTTAGTATGGTCAGCGGCAACATAAACTTCTTTGGAGAGATCGATAATTTTTTTGCGCGTTTGGGCTTCCTCCAGATTATAGTCGGAGATGCCTTTTTCAAGGGTAATGCCGCTTGCGCAAATAAAAGCCTTAAGGATATTTAATTCACTGAAATTAAACAGATAATCATATGCAATAACAGACTGCTCATTTAGTCGGACCTTTCCGCCAATGATAATAAGCTCAACCCCACTGTTCATCAGCTCGTTTACCACAGGAATGGAGTTCGTAATGACCGTGAGATTCTTTTTATTCTTGATATATTTGGCGATCTGATAGGTGGTAGAGCCGCTGTCCAGATAGATGCAATCCCCATCGTTGATATATTCGCTGCACTTTTGGGCGATCATTTTCTTTTCCTCTAAGTGACCGACCATTCGTGCATCCATTGGAGATTCAGCAAACTCCGATTCCACCAGTTTAATTCCACCATAAATCTTCTTGATCTTCCCTTGCTTGTCCAGCAGGTTGATATCTCTGCGAAGGGTATCGATAGAAATATTAAGCTCTTCTGCTAGCTCCGGCAGCTTCTGAACCTTTTTGAACATTAAGATTTCTATGATTTTCTTTTGTCTTTCCAGTGGAAACATGTAATCACCCATTCAAAGTTTATATCGCTTTCGATAGTTGAAGTATAAAGGGATTAGTATAGGGTGGCAACAACTCCTTTGTAAGTTAGTCATAATATGATTATAATGTAGTCACAACTTGTTTAAAGTTTACATACATTTTACGTAACTGTTTATCCTCAAAAACAAAACCTCTTTATACTGAGGTTGTACTTGAGGAGGTGGAACCTTTGCTTAAATTACAAAACATAAGCAAGCATTACGATAACAAGGTTGTTCTAGAGGATATTAGTCTAGACATCCAAGCAGGGGAAATTGTCTCCTTACTCGGCCCCAGCGGGAGTGGCAAAACCACCTTGCTAAACATCATCTTGGGATTGGCTAAGATGGAGCAGGGGCAAATCATTTTTAATGATCAAGATTTAAGCAATGTACCCATGAAGAAACGCGGATTTAATATAGTGTTCCAGGATTATGCGCTCTTCCCTAACTTAAATGCTTACGAGAATATCGTTTATGGTCTGAAAAATAAAAAAGGATTAACGTCGGAGCATGAGCTTCAGGAGTATATCGAGTTTCTGGAATTAAAGCCGCATTTAACGAAGAAGATCGGCGCTCTATCGGGTGGGCAGAAGCAAAGGGTGGCTTTGGCAAGAACGCTCGTAATGAAGCCCAAATTATTACTGCTCGATGAACCTCTAAGCGCACTGGATGGAATCATCAAGGAATCTATTAAAGCCCGGATTAAATCCATCGCCAGAGAATATAAGCTTACGACGATTATCGTCACCCATGACCCTGAAGAGGCGTTAACCCTGTCGGATAAAATTCTCATCATTAATCAAGGTCATATTGCCCAATTCGGAACGCCTCAAGAGATCATTCAACAGCCTAGCAATGATTTTGTAAAAGAATTTATTCTGGGGCAACTGCAAGTGAAACGGGAAAATATTTATAACCTGTTCGGTGAGCATTATGCCTAAAGCCAAACCGGAAATGCGGATCATTTTTATCCCCATTGTATTGTTATTTGTTGTTTTTCTGATTTTGCCGCTGACTGTGTTATTCATCCGCTCGTTTGAGACGGGTCAAGGCTATTCGGTATCCAATTATCTCACCATTCTGGCAGATCAAGAGATTCGAGAGTCCATCGGAAATAGTATGAAGGTCTCTGGTGTTACGGCAATGATCACGACGGTTCTAGCCTTTATCCTAGCCTATTCTATCCACTGTACAAGAATCTATCGCCCGTTAAAAAGCATTATTAGAACTGGAATTCTAATCCCGATGCTGCTGCCTACAATTACTTATGGATTTGCGATCATGTACTCTTTTGGCAACCAGGGGCTGATTACTAGAATCTTCGGACGGAATTTATTCGAGATTTATGGATTTAATGGTCTATTGATAGGCTACGTAATTTATACCTTACCTTCTGCTTTCCTGCTGATTCATAATTCGTTCAAGTACATTGATAAAAAGTTCATCGTCGTATCCAAGCTTATGGGGGATGGGACGCTGCGAAGCTTCATGAACACCATCGTTCGGCCTTTGTGGGGCACGTTGGGAGGGGCGTTTGTACTTTCTTTTATCCTAAGTTTCACGGATTTTGGGATCCCTGCATCGGTGGGGGGGACGTATAACGTGGTTGCTACTCAGCTGTATCAGGTCATGCTTGGGGCTATACCGGATTTCAACAATGGGGCAGTTATTGCTGTACTGATGTTAATACCGGCGGCGTTCGGGGTTGTGTTGTTAACGTATCTTGAAAAATTCAATTTCCATTATGACAAGGTGACTGAAATCGAGATGATCCCGAATAAAGGCAGAGATTCGGTTCTTGGACTAATCTCATCCGTGATTCTAATCGGGCTGCTGGCGGTATTCGCTGTCATGTTCGTTGCCCCGCTGATGAATGGCTATCCTTATGATCTAACATTTACGTTCAAACATTTTGTGGATGTTTTTCAATCAAGCGATTTGATCAATGTATATAAAAATTCCTTGCTGGTAGCAGCATTGACGGCAATTGTAGGTACGATCGTGGCTTATGCGGCGGCTATGATCAATGTGCGTACGCCTGTAAAAGGGAAAGCGACATTCGACATCCTATCGATGGTGACGAACACGGTGCCAGGTATGGTCCTTGGTCTATCGTATTTACTTCTGTTTAATAACAGCAGTCTCAAGGGGACTTTTACGATTCTTGTGCTCTGCACGCTTGTCCATTATTTTACAACGCCATATTTAATGGCTAAGAATTCTTTGGCAAAAATGAACCCATCATGGGAGACCACTGCTGAATTACTAGGTGATAGTTGGCTGAAAACGATCCGCCGGGTTATTCTACCGAACTCAGCATCCACGGTGATAGAGATGGTCAGCTACTATTTTATCAATGCGATGGTGACGATTAGCGGAATTATCTTTCTAGTGACTGCTCAAACCTCGGTAGTTGCGAGCAAAATAAAAGAGCTGCAGCATTTCGCCAAATTTAATGAGGTGTTTGTCCTATCCATCCTGATCTTTTGCACCAACCTGATCATTAAGCTCCTAGGTGACTATCTCCAGAAACGGCAATCAAACTCTCGTTGATTAACGATTTTTATATAAAAAAAAACCAGTTAAAGTGAGGGAGAATTTATGTCTAAGAGAATTAAGGGAATCAAGGGAATCATGTTGTCTATTGTGGCTTTGAGTTTGGTGTTTACATTAGCAGGCTGCGGAAATAAAGCATCGGGTGATGCGAGTAAAGTAGTGATTTTGACCAATGCGGATGAAGAAGCTGTAGCCTCTATGGAGTCTGCGCTAAAAGGTGCGGGGTATGAAGGGCAATATCTCTTTCAATCCTTGGGTACTTCTGAGCTGGGTGGAAAGCTGATGGCAGAGGGAGACAAAATTGAGGCTAACCTGATCACGATGAGCTCTTATTTTGTAGAAAGTGCGCAAGAGAAACACAAGATGTTTAAAGATCTATCGTTTACGACGAATGCGCTAGACTCCTATCCAGCTTACTATACGCCAATCTTGGCGAATACCGGTGCTATTTTTGTAAACACAGCGGTGCTTAAAGATAAGGGCTTGGCGATGCCAACGTCCATTAAGGATTTAACAAAACCAGAATTTAAAGGCTTGGTATCTGTTCCGAACATTATGGACTCTTCGACAGGATGGTTGTTGGTTCAGGCGATTATTTCGCAATACGGGGAAGAAGAAGGTAAAACGGTTCTGCATGATTTAGTTGCTAATGTAGGCCCACATCTGGAAAGCTCCGGTTCCGGTCCGATTAAAAAGGTAAAAGCAGGAGAAGTAGCTGCAGGATTTGGACTTCGTCATCAGGCAGTACTAGCTAAAGAAGAAGGCGCACCCATTGACTATGTAGATCCGACAGAAGGCAACTTCTCACTTACAGAATCCGTAGCCGTGGTGAAAAAAGACGATGCAACGACAGAGCTGGCTATGAAAATGGCAGAAACGATTATTAAAGATGCTAGAAAAGACTTAATTACAAATTACCCAGTAGCTCTTTATAAAGATGAAACGGTTAGTGATATCCATAAACCTGCACACAGTATGAAATTTGTTAAGCCGTTGACTGTGGAACTGCTGGAGCAACATCAGCAATTCTTTAAAGAAGCGAAATAATTAAGATTAGAACAAGGAGTGAAGGGCCATGAACAACTATAAATTGCTGACACCCGGTCCATTGACAACTACTAACACGGTCAAAGAGCAAATGCTCTTTGACCGTTGTACTTGGGACCAGGACTATAAGAACATTACGCAACAGATCAGATCGAGCCTACTGGATTTGGCAGGTGCAACGAACCAAGAATACACAGCTGTTCTTATGCAAGGCAGCGGAACATTTGCAGTGGAATCCGTGCTGACTACGGCGGTATCAGCCGATGATAAGCTTCTGATTATTACAAATGGTGCCTACGGGGAACGTATCGTGCAAATGGCTGAATATATTGGACTTCATTATCGTGCGCATAGTGCCCTATATAATGAATTCCCCCTAGAAGCAGAGATTAGAGGGATTCTTGAAGAGGATCCAGCCGTTACCCATATCGTGATGGTGCATTGCGAGACAACGACAGGGATTCTAAACCCGCTTGAGATGATTTCACAACTGGCAAAAGCGTACGATAAAACTTTAATTATCGACGCGATGAGCAGCTTCGGTGGAATAGAGATTGATGTACCTGGGCTTGGAATTGACTATTTAATCAGCAGCGCCAATAAATGTATTCAGGGTGTTCCGGGATTTGGGTTTGTCATTGCCAAGCTGGATAAGCTGCTCACCTGTAAAGGGAATGCACGTAGTCTATCACTAGATCTATACGATCAATGGAAGGCGATGGATGCGGATGGGAAATGGCGCTATACATCTCCGACCCATGTAGTGGCTGCATTTTCGAAAGCGATTGAAGAACTCATTGAAGAAGGCGGTATTCCTGCAAGGGCAGCAAGATACCAGAATAATAACCGCGTACTGAGAGAAAGACTTGCGAGAATAGGAATAGAGGCGTATATCACAGACGATAAGCAGTCTCCTATTATAACCACCTTTCTTTTTCCGAATGAGACATTCAGCTTTGAAGATTTCTATGAATATGTGAAAGAAAAAGGCTACGTCCTCTACCCAGGCAAATTAACGGAGCACGACACCTTCCGGATTGGGAATATTGGTGAGATTTACGAAGAAGATATTCAGAACTTATGTAATATTATCGAAGCATACATGGGAGGAATGACACAATGAATCAAGTCGAAGGCGTAATTCTGGACTGGGCAGGAACAGCGGTAGATTTTGGCTGCTTTGCACCGGTGAATGTGTTCCTTGATATTTTTCGGGAAGCTGGGATTGAAGTTACGATGCAGGAAGCTAGAGCCCCTATGGGGATGCTGAAAATAGATCATATACGTGCGATGTTATCCATGCCAAGAGTAGGTGCCATGTGGGAAGAAAAGTATGGCAGAGCTTTTACTGAACAGGATGTAGAGAACCTGTATGCTGAATTCGAACCGGCCCTGATGGCATCCTTATCCGAATATACTGATCCGATTCCGGAGGTCATTGAAACTATTCAAGTCTTGAGAAATCAAGGGCTGAAGATTGGCTCGACCACTGGATATACAGAGTCCATGATGGATGTTGTGATTCCGAATGCCGCTCGAAAGGGCTATCAGCCTGATTATGTAATCACTCCGGATGGAACACATTCACTGGGAAGACCTTACCCGTATATGATTTATCATAATATGGAAGCTTTAAAGTTATCGGCAGCATGGAAGGTTGTTAAGGTAGGCGATACGATTTCAGACATTCAAGAAGGTGTTAATGCAGGCGTCTGGTCCGTAGGTGTAATCATTGGAAGCTCTGAAATGGGCTTAAGCGAGGATGAATTTAATGCACTTTCAGATGTGGAGAAGGAGACGGTGATCTCTGCGACACAGACCTCTTTTATACAAAACGGGGCAGACTTTACGATTCAATCGATGAGTGAGCTGCCTCAGCTGATTGGGCGAATCAATGTCCTGATTTCTCAAGGAATCAGACCTTATGCGAGATAATCATGAGCTACAAAGAGAAGGTGACATTAACTTTAGCCCCTTGCGGAAAGAGTGGATGAACCAGTTAAGCGCTGTGAGTGTAGACAGGATCGAAGCGGACGAGCGTGCATATATGCGTCAATCCATGTCAACGCCGTGCTTGAACAGTATCGTAGATGCTGAGGGATGTTATATCACAGATGTGAATGGACGCAAATATCTTGATTTTCATGGAAATAGCATTCATCAGATTGGCTATAAGAATCCTTACGTAACTGAAGCTGTGAAAAAACAGCTCGACGAGCTACCGTTCATTCCAAGAAGATTTACGGCAGATATTGCGGTGAAAGCTGCGGAAGCTTTAATCAACAAAACGACCTCAAAGGACTATAAAGTATTATTTACGCCTTCCGGAAGTGCTGCTGTAGGTCTGGCCCTTAAGATTGCTCGCAAATGGACAGGGAAGCATAAGGTCATCTCCATGTGGGAGTCCTTTCATGGCGCGGGACTGGACACGATCGCTGCCGGAGGAGAATACGTGTTTAAAAAGGACATGGGCCCGCAAATGCCGGGAATGCTGAAAGCCATTCCTTTTAATGCATACCGCAACCTGCTGGGAAGTCATTCTCATGAAATAGTTTCTACCTTCTGCCTCGACTATCTGGAGTATATGATTCAGCATGAAGGAGAGATTGGAGCGATCTTACTTGAGCCTATTCGGGCGACGGATACGCATATCCCGCCTATATCTTATTTCACAAGATTAAGAAAAATATGTGATGAATATGGAATCCTATTGATTTTTGATGAAATTCCAACAGCGCTAATGCGAAGCGGAAGGTTCTACGTCCATCAGAATTTCGAGATCGAACCGGATATTCTCGTGCTCGGAAAAGGGTTAGGCGGAGGGGTGATCCCACAAGCGGCGGTGCTTACCAGAACGCAATATGATTGTGCGGCGGATATTTCTTTGGGTCACTATACCCATGAGAAACCCGCGTTAGGAAGTGCGGCGATCTGTGCCACCATCAATTACATGGATGACATGAAGCTGCAGGAACAATGCATCAACCGGTCTGAATTCGTAAGAGGAAAGCTTGAGGCTCTAGGGTCTAAATATGCTTGCATAGGCGATATTCGAATTGCTGGACTGCTGATCTCCATTGAACTTGTGAGGTCCAGAGACACTAAAGAGAAGAATGAGGAATTAGCTGAGCGGGTCCTGTATTATTGCTTGGAGAATGGGCTTTCTTTTAAATTAGCTGGAGGGAACTGCATCACTTGGCATCCTCCGCTTATTGTGTCTGAAGAGCAATTAACTTTTGCAATTAATCTTCTGGATGAAGGATTAAGTAAATATAGCTGAGAGATAGGCAAGCTTCAAAACAGGTTTCTTCCGCTCCGTACATGGGGGGAGAAACCTGTTTTGTCGTTTAAGGCGTTAACGCCCGCCTTTGTCGTAGTCAAGACCCATATCTAGAATTAAAAATTATACAAATGGGCTGGAGCAGCATTTAAAAAGATACGCAACAGCTCGTCCACCGCAATGTCTAGACGGGGAGGACTTTCGGCTGCAAGCCAATTCTCTTGCACGATGATATAGCTGCAGGAGCTGCTTTTTAAATAGCTGTATATAATTTGTGCTTCGTCAATTTCATGGCGAGTAATTGCTGCCGGGGCCTGGTTAAGTTCACCGCGGAAAGTATCTACAATCGCTGATGTTATAACGGCTTGCAGGTGAGTAATATCGGGTTGATCGTATTCAAGCTTAGTATGCGCCAGGATGCGATTGCCTTTGAGCAATATGAGTTTAAGCGTTTGTTCATCCATGGCTTCAAGGATTGCGATATTCTGATTCTCTGCAGCGAATTCAATAACCTTCTCTTTATGATTCAGGAAGCTGATGGCTCCGATGTAATCCCTATATTTGGCGGCGGTTTCGAAGTCAAATTGCTCTGCAGCTTCAGTCATCTGCTGCTCCATCTCCACAAGGAGGCTGGAATCTGTTCCGTTTAGTAGGGCAATGACTTTATCAATGATTGTATTATATTGAACGGCAGCATCGCCGCCTGCACACATCCCTATACATAAGCCAAGCGAATGATTTAGGCATAAAGAATTTTTGAAGCTTGGATTGCTGCAAAGGATTTTTGAGCTTTCCTTGATGCCTTGCACGGCTCTTTCCACGGTACTTCTACTTGTGTAGGGACCCCAAATATGGTTACCTTTATGGACAGCAGGATCATAAGTTATATCTAACGAAGGCATTTTATCATCCGTTCCTATTACAATATACGTATAGGCCTGTGGATTTTTCATTTTTCTATTGTACATGGGCTTTATTTCTTTAATTAATTTGCACTCCAGCATAAAAGCCTCAAATTCGGTATCTGTAAGGATAATATCCAAATCTTTAATATGGCGAACGAGCTGTTTTACCTTTGGGGAATGAGACTTCGAGTTTTGAAAATAGGATTTTACTCTTCGTTTCAGCTGTTTCGCCTTACCCACATATATAATATGGCCGAGGCCATCCTTCATGAGATACACGCCGGGAGTCAGGGGAAGGCTCTTTAGTTTCTCTGATAAATCGATAGTAACGCCTCCGTCAATCAAGATCTTATTAATAGTTTTAGTATAAGCTTGCAACCTTCATTTGTTCAAATCAGTCTGAAGAATAGAGAATCAATGATAAGGAGGGATCTAATGTACTTCGCAAGAAATATAGGTGGGCTCGCGCTGATAGCAGCTATGCTATGGCTTGCAGCATGCAGTGGAACGCCGGAAGCGGGAACGGAACCGAAGGTGACCCCCGAGCAGACGCAAATGCAGATGCCAGAGCAAACGCCAGAGCAGACGCAAGCTGCACAACCAGCGGCTACTACGGAGCCACTACAGGAGACGGAGCCATCAAGCACGGATCAGCCACTGGATCAGGAGGGACTTCCGCCAACTGTAGAGGAAGCTGCGACGACAGTCATAAGGTCAATTAAAAATAAGGATATGAAGCAGTTGGCGGCCTGGGTTCATGGGGAGAAAGGATTACGCTTTTCTCCATACGCACATGTGGATACGAAGAAGGATCTTGTATTCACCAGGGATGAAGTAGAAGGATTAATGAATGATTCCACCAAAAGGGTGTGGCGGACATTTGCTGGCACGGGTGATTTAATTGAGATGACATTTGCAGATTACTACAAGCGATTTGTCTACGATGCGGACTTTATGCAGATGGCTGAGACTGCTGTGAATAAGGGACTTGGGCAAGGGACGACAATCAATAACCTAAACGAAGTGTATCCCAAGGATCAATACGATTTCGTCGAGTATCATATTGCTGGCATCGATCCTTCAGTGGAGGGGATGGACTGGCGCAGCTTGCGCCTAGTTTTTGAGAAGATTGGAGAGGATCATGCTCTAGTAGGCATTATTCATGATCAATGGACACCCTGAGAAGTAGAGGTTTTTTATGCCAATAGCGACTATGAGTCCTTTAGAAGTCCAAATATGTGATAAATAAAACAGAGCTTGGGTTAAGTGTATGGAGGGAAATAAATAACAAACAAGGGGTGTCTCAGCAGCCATTTTATGGCTTTTGAAGCACCCCCTTGTTTGTTTATAAAATGAACTTAGAAACCTGAGGAAAGGGAATGGAGTAGGGAAGGGAATTTTGGAACTGTAGGAGTGATAGCGTCCGCCTTTGTCTCCGGATTTCAACCACTATAAGCGGTACAAATCAAGAAAATCTGGAGACAACAGCGGCTGGAAGTCCAAATATTCACTGTAGCTGCGACTGACCCTTAATTCTAAAATCTCAAGTTCAATCTATATATACCTTTTATTGCGTAGCGCTAGAAGAAGATGTAGTTCCGGATACCGATTTAGCGATCGCTTTATATCCCTCTGGCAGATAAGTGACAACAGATGCTTTTGAGATCACCTGTGCGTACATTTTTCCTGGTTCAGGAGCAGTCACATTAAAATAAATGACAGCGGTCTTGTCTTTGCCAAATTCGATTCGCTCAATCACTAGTCCATATCCTGGATGCGGTAAGTTGTTAACGGTCAGCGTAGCCTTATTTACTCCTTCACCCGCTTTGGTTAATGTAACCTCAGTCTCATAGGTTGGAGTAGTAGGGCTGCCATTAGACACAATTACGCGTTTGGCAAAAGCAGCTGCATCGTAGGTTAGAGCGGCTGCTTCCGAGCGGGTAATGGCATCATTTGGCCGGAAATTACCGTTCTTATCGAGTGTGGCGATATGCGTATTCAGCAGGATCTGGAGACTATTTATAACCTCTGTAGAAAGTTTATCGCCATCCTTAATGTCTACATACATCAGTGTAACCGGGAAGTTACCTTTACTTTGCAGTGCTTGCGTCAATAAGTGAGCGAACTGAGCACGGGTGATGGTTCCGTTAGGATCTACTGTTCGATCAAGTGAAAGACCATTTTGCTTAGCAGTCAGGAAGGCTGAAGCATACCAGGATTTGTCGTTCACCTTATCAAAATAATCACTGGCTTTGGATGAGCTGTTACCCGCCTCTGGCTTCGGAGACAGATTCAGACCACCAACGATGAACTGAATGCCTTGGGCAAAGCTTACTTTAGATTTAGGCGCGAACTTATCTCTGTCTACTCCATTTATAATTCCCTCTTTATGCAGGGAGTTAATTTTTGCTTCCGCAGGATCACCTTTCAAATCCGAAAAAGCAAAAGCGGATGCTCCAAATGACAGGCTTGCTGCTAGAATACCGCAGGCTATCGTCATTGTTTTGACATTACTTATGAATAATGATTTCTTCACTATGCGTCACCTCCATACTCTTAGATGGTAGATTAGACCAAAATGTTGCAGGTCATTTAAAATATTATGAAGATTCAAGTAAAACGTTATCCGCGAAGGAGTGACTCGGCACCATCTACATAGATCTCAGTTCCTGTGATATGGAAAGACTCATCCGAGGCGAGAAATAATACTAGATTGGCTACTTGTTCAGGTTTACCGGGCGCATTTTCCAGAGGATGATTGCCTTTCGGAAATTCTACAGGAATCTTCACTTCTTGAAGATCATCGCTCTTATCCGTATTATCTCCAATTTGAGTGTCGATCGATCCAGGACAAACCGCATTTACGCGGATACCGTATTGCGCCAGCTCTAACGCAGCCATTTTCATAAAAGCGACTTGTCCAGCCTTGGAAGAGGAGTACGCAGCAGCACCAATGTTCGAGAACACTCGATTTCCGTTAATAGAGCTAGTGATAATGATGCTGCCGCCATTTTCTTTCATATGGGGGATAGCATATTTTACTGTGGCAAAGGTACTGCGTAGGTTGGTATCTAACGTCTGGTCCCAATCTTCGATTTCTAGTGTTTCGATTGGAGCCCATGTACCATTAATGCCGGCATTCGCAAAAATAATATCAATCTTTTGAGCCTCATCCGCAACCTTACGAATACTTTCTTCGACAAGACCTGGATTGGAAACATCGCATTCGATAACTGTAGCTGTACCCCCAATGGATTCAATTTCACGTTTAGTTTCGTAGGATTCCTCCGGGGTCCGATCAAGCATATACACCGTAGCTCCGTGCTGGGCGAACCGTATGGCGGTAGCTTTTCCGATACCAGAACCTGCGCCTGTGACTACTGCAACTTTATTTTGCAAACGTTGATCTAACATGATGAATTTCCTCCTTGGCGTTAGACTTCTTAACTTAGTAATTACATACCCGGCACAGCTGGATTTAACCAATTTAGTAGGAGGGTGGAACAACAAGGAGGGATGTATTACTATGAGACATAAGGATGTGTACAATATAAATTTAGATCAATCTAGCTCATGATAGGGGTACTATAGATGATTCAGCAGCAGGGAGCAGAACGGATTAATGTGGGGATATTTGCCCATGTGGATGCCGGCAAGACAACAACAACAGAGCATATTTTGTATGAAAGCGGTCGCATTCGGGCGCTTGGCAGCGTAGACACTGGGACAGCATTGACGGATTCTATGGATGTGGAGCGGCAACGAGGAATATCCGTTCGGGCGGCATTAGCTTCTTTTGAATGGAAAGGCGTGCAGATCAACCTCGTTGATACACCGGGACACGTCGATTTTTTGTCAGAGGTTGAACGGTCTTTGCGAGTGATGGATTGTGCGGTGTTAATTTTGTCGGCGGTAGAGGGTGTGCAGGCTCAAAGTGAGATGATCTGGAACGCGCTGAGGAAGCTGGGAATACCGACGCTTATTTTTATGAACAAAATGGATCGTGTAGGTGCAGACCCTGAGGCTGTGCTGGCACAAGCGAGAAATTATTTATCTAGTGATATCATTCCTGTTCAGCAACCGATAGGCAAAGAGCAGGAGTACATAGAAGCTATTGATTTATGGGGAAGGGATGCTGATCCTGCTATACAGACAGAATTATTAGAGGCATTGGCTGAGCGGGATGAAGACCTGCTGGAGACGTATATGTCAGGCAGTCCGATTGATCTTGCAGCCTGGAAAAAATATATGAAGACAGCTTCCGCTTCAGGACGCTTCTTCCCAATGGTTTATGGTGTTGCCGCCAAGGGGCTTGGCATTACTGCATTGCTGGACGCGATGGTTGAGTATTTTCCGCGGGCTGGTGGGAATGTTGAGGGTGCGGTGTCCGGCATTGTCTACAATATTCAGCGTGATAAAAGCATGGGGCGAATGGCGTTTGTCCGCCTTTATGAAGGGATGATCCGTAACCGCGATACGGTGATGAACTACACACAGGATATTCAGGGGAAAGTGACCCAGATCCGCAAGGTCGAGGGCGGCCGTACTGAGGATGTCGGATCGCTTGAAGCGGGGGATATCGCTGTAATCTATGGTCTTTCAGGGGTACGGATCGGAGATGTGCTTGGTCATCCGGAGGCGATACCGGCGGAAGCGAAGCTCGCTGTACCGCTGCTAACGGTGCGCGTATTCTGGGGAACCGATATGGATGACCATAAGGTTATCGGAGCATTGCAGGAGCTGGCGGATGAAGATCCGCTCTTGGATACGCAGTGGCTGCAGGATGAGCGGGAGCTGCATATCAAAGTAATGGGGCCTATCCAGCTGGAGATTCTGAACAGTGTTCTGGAGGAGCGATATGGCCTCAAGGTCACCTTTGGCCAGCCCTCTGTCATTTATAAAGAAACGCCAGCCTCTGTTGGGGAAGGTTTTATAGCATATACGATGCCTAAGCCATGCTGGGCGATTCTGCGGTTTCAGATTGAGCCTGGACCTCCTGGCAGCGGTTTAGTCTATGATTCGATAGTGCGGAGCTCCGATCTACTGCCGCAATATCAGAGCGAGACCGCACGCCGTGTGCCGGAAGCGTTGCAGCAGGGCTTGTACGGCTGGGAGGTTACCGATCTTAAAGTGACCTTGATTGAGGGACAGCATCATGTATGGCATACCCATCCGCTGGATTTTGCCGTAGCGACGCCAATGGGGATTATGGATGGACTCGCACGGGTAGGCACTAAACTACTGGAGCCGATTCTTCAGGTTCGTATCGTTGTCCCTGAGGAGAATGGCGGCCGAGTGATGAACGACTTGGTTCAGATGCGCGGCACCTTCGAGCCACCTGTGCTGCAAGGCGAGCGGATGATCATCGAAGGGCGTTTGCCGCTGGCAACGTCGCTTGATTATCCCGTTACTTTAAGCTCCTACACAAAGGGGCGCAGCACATTCACTTCTTTTTTTGCCGGCTATGAAGAATGTCCACCTGACGTATCTGCTGAGCGCACCCGCCGGGGTGTGAATCCGCTGGATCAGGCGAAATATATATTAAGCGTGCGTAAGGCATTGCAGGGGTAAGTTAAGAAAGAATTAACCAGAGAATCCATAAGCAGTTATTACTCATAAGGAAGTAATGTCAATGCTGGACTAGCTGAAGCTTTTATCCGAAATCTAAAGGGGGATTATGAATTGAAGTTCAGAGAAGCAACATCTAGGGATATAGACGGGATCGCTTTCGTTCACGCTTCGAGTTGGAAAACTACGTATAAAGGGCTAATATCGGACGAGTTTCTGGATAGTATTACCGTGGAAGCTAGAAAGAAGCGTTGGATTCTGAATTTTGAAAATCCCCATAAAGACGAGGTCATGTATGTAGCTGAAAATGAGGCGGGGACGATTATTGGATTTGGAAATGGAGGAGCCCGAAGAGAGGCAGATATGTATGATGCAGAGCTATACGCACTTTATTTGCTTAAGGAATACCAAGGACAAGGTCTAGGGAAGCTGCTCATAAGAAGTGTAGCACAGCATTTGATGGAAAAAAGTTATAGCTCGTTCATGACTTGGGTGCTAGTGGGCAATCCGGCGATTCATTTTTACCACAAAGTGGGTGGCGAATCTGTTGCGATGAAGGAAGTGAAAATTGGAAATGAGATGGTTGAAGAGATCATGATCGGGTGGAGAGATATTAGGGTTATAGGTAGATAAGCCAACCTAATAGGCGGGATTTTTAGCTCGGATGGAGCTTCCATTCCTCCGCATCATCTGGAATATAGGCATAGAAAGCCCGGAGCAAGGTGTAGGAGTTTGTAGATGTATTTTGTGCAACTATTCTCCCCGCGAATAACTCTCCAAAGGAAATAGCTGTATTTCATACACCTATTTTCGTGATTTATCACGTTATGGGTGAATTCTCTAGGTTTTAAGTGTATAGAATACAGCTAAAGTCACAATAAGTCCATTTGCATACGGAATAAGTGTATGAAATACAGCTATTCCACAGATAAATAATCGAAGAAGCGTTGCCTGGTTGTTTTAGTAACAGGGATCGTTCAATTGCTAGAAAATGCTGCTAGAGGACAACAGCTCAGCTAGGTCATATATCGGAACCCTCATCAAAGCGACTTTTTATTCCCCCTCAGACTCAGCCTTCTTTCGCGCCCGGAACCGTCTTACCTTCATGAGATTGCCGCAGGCCTTGTCATCGCAGTAACGCTTAGAACGGTTACGTGTATCATCGTAATACACCCAAAGGCAA
Organism: Paenibacillus sp. VTT E-133280; assembly: GCF_002264385.1. Taxonomy (NCBI): domain Bacteria; kingdom Bacillati; phylum Bacillota; class Bacilli; order Caryophanales; family Paenibacillaceae; genus Paenibacillus; species Paenibacillus sp. VTT E-133280. The sequence goes on along the minus strand of NZ_NFUX01000078.1, from coordinate 16,510 downwards.
TCAGGATTATCGCAGATGCGGAATCGAGAGGGCTCTTTTTCAAGCAATGCCTCCGCAAAAGACGCCGCTATCTCCGCCATTACCTGCTCCCAGCCGCTATATAGTGGTAATAATGAAATCTCCGCTTGATCGTCGCTATTCCATACAATTCGTCGCGTAACAGGACCCTTGTCCATATAGACATTGAGCTGCTTCACCATTTCTCCATCCATCGATTTTCCTTGTACAATAGCCTGTACCCATCCCCATAGTAGGGAACGAAGCGCTTTGAGCTTCTTCAGTTCTATAGTATTTGGCATTTCTGTTTCTAGTAGAGTATACTTCTTCAACTGTTCTGCTAGCCACTCCGGATCTTCGAGCTTATCCAGATCCTTATTCTTATTCCCTGTTCGCCAATCCCGCCAGTAACTGTTAATGAAATCCTCCCACAACACGTTCGGTTCATCCTTTCCGCACAACCCTCGATAACATTAATTGTAACAGTTAAAAATAAGGTTAGCTAGTTACTTGAAAGGATGGTGGAATTATGCTACATTTCTTTTGTAACCACTATATTATGGTTTAAGTAGTTACATAATTCAGTTAGTATTAGGAGGTTGAACATGCAAAATAAAATCAGTGAGGTTTTGCTGCAAAATTGGGATTATTGCATGGATGTCGAGGATTGGGCCCCGCCGTTAAGTGATGCACTGGAAGGTGTGGACAGTAAACAGGCACTTTGGAAGCCAGAGGGGAATGCAATCAATTCCATCTGGGAGACGGTCAACCATCTAACATATTATAAGGTGCGTTTGCTGCGAAAGTTAAAAGGGTTACCCAAACATCCTGATGCTGAAAGCAACGATGATACCTTCACTGTAACAACAGAAGGGGAAGAAGCATGGGCGAAGGCCGTTGCAGACCTGAAGGAGGTGCACGCTTCACTTAGAGAAATCATTGAAGCGTTGGAAGAAGGCGCATATGATTGGGGTGGTTCGGGTCATGCCCCAGGGGAAGAGGTAATGAGTCTTATCCTGCATGATTCATACCACACCGGACAAATTATTATGCTTCGTAAACTGCAAGGCTCCTGGGTTTCCAACCGTAGTTTTAATTAGAACCTCTACAACAAAAATATAAGCCACACTCCTCTATACTGGTTTACCTGGTGCAGAGGTCGTGTGGCTTTTCTTTATTTTAACCTTTTGGGGTGCTTCGATATTGAGTCGGCGAGCATCCCATTATTTTTTTGAACAATCTAGAAAAGTAGTAGGGGTCCTGCATCCCGATAGCACTAGAGATTTCTTTAATATGTAGATCGGTTAATGCCAGCAGTTGACTGGCACGCTGCATTTTGAGGCGCAGATAGAATTCAATCGGGGGAACCCCGGTTTCTTGATTAAATAGATAAATTAGATGCTGCTTCGATAACCCCATATGCTTCGCTACATCCGGGAGTGAAATGGAGCTGTTGATTCGATCCGTCATGTAGCGAATGGCTTGCTCAAGATAACGTTCGTTCTTTTTATCTTGCTCAGAGTTCATGGTACTCAATCCCACATGGCTGATCAGATGGCGAATGCACTGAGACACATAAATATGATTACTCATAGCATACGGCTTATCCGATAGCAGGGCATAACATTGCTCGAAATCGTCGATCCATTGGGTATGAAGGTTCAGGGTAAAGGTTAGCGGTTCTTTATCCAAGGCATAGGTTTGAATCAACGCAGCAGCATGTGTTCCTTTTAGATGCATCCAGTAGATCGTCCAGGGGTTCTCATTTGAAGCGCCATATCGATGGGGCGTTCCGGCAGGAATGACAGCTAATTGTCTTGCTTTTAGTTGAATCAGCTTATTGTGAGGGCTCTCCATCCACCCTTCACCCTCTACGCAATACATAAGAATATGCGATTCACATCCTTGTGGACGCTCTCGATAATGAAACTTCGCTCTTGGGAAGCAGCCAATGTCACTTACATAGAAGGAATTTGTTAACGGATTCTCATGTAATTCATTCATCATGAAATCGGGCAGCACAAAAAGCTTCTGCTCATCGAAGCCATCCGGCTTTAATGAGATATCTGTCATGATAACCCTCCTTTTTAAGAACATAATTTATTTATTTAAAATAACAACCTATTCATAAGGAGAATACTATTTTTAGGATAAGAATATTGTCCATCAGTTACAGATTATCGTCAATTGTTTAAAAGCGTATTCAACGATAAATTAGAGCTATATCACGAAGGAGGAGAGAACGAAATGAGTATGAAAGAGCCTTCTAAAATCTTAACGAACAGCGTCCACATCTGGGGGGAAATGGTTGAAATTCCCACCTATGAAACAGGAGAACCCGATAAAAATCCAATGTTCCTCGAGAAGCGAGTCTATCAAGGCAGCTCGGGGCGAGTATATCCACATCCTGTGGTTGATAAAATTATGGATGAGAAAGAAATGAAATCGTATCAGATGGTCATGCTCGAAAATGAATATGTACGCATCGAGATCATGCCTGAAATTGGTGGCCGTATCTATCGTGCTCTGGACAAGACGAACAATTATGATTTTGTTTATTACAATCGCGTGATTAAACCTGCACTTGTGGGTCTGGCCGGGCCATGGATTTCGGGCGGGATTGAATTTAACTGGCCGCAGCATCATCGTCCGAACACGTTTGGCCCTGTGGAGCATGTGATGACGGAGAATGAAGATGGCAGTGCAACCGTATGGGTGAGTGAAATTGACCGGATGTATGGAACGAAGGTCACAACGGGCTTCACGCTGCATCCAGGAAAAGCCTATCTCGAAGTTACTGCACAGCTATATAACCGCACTTCGGAGCCACAAACCTTCTTATGGTGGGCAAACCCTGCGGTTGCGGTCAATGACCATACGCAATCGGTGTTTCCACCGGATGTCACAGCCGTATTCGATCATGGTAAGCGTGATGTGTCCAGATTCCCTATTGCAACAGGAACGTATTACAAGATGGACTATTCCGAAGGTGTAGATATTTCGCGCTATGCAAATATTCCGGTTCCTACGTCATACATGGCGTTCAAATCCGATTATAATTTCGTGGGCGGCTATGATCATGGGGTTGAAGCGGGTCTGCTTCACGTAGCGAATCACCATGTATCTCCGGGTAAAAAGCAGTGGACTTGGGGGAACGGCGAATTTGGTCAAGCATGGGATCGTAATTTAACCGATGAGGATGGACCCTATATTGAATTAATGACAGGGGTATTTACAGATAATCAGCCCGATTTCACTTGGCTCCAGCCGTATGAAGAGAAGTCATTTACACAATATTTCATGCCTTATAAGAACATCGGTATAGTGAAAAATGCCTCAATGGATGCAGCTGTCAATCTTGAGGTGGATGAGGCTTCCCGGACTGCAACGGTGATGGCCTACGGAACTTCGGTATTCGAAGGAGCGGTTATTGAGCTAAAAGGTCAGCATAGAACATATGTGAAGGAGACGGTTACGCTCTCTCCAGAACTGGCCTACAAATCAGTTATTACGTTAGATGATGAAGATCAACCCCATCAGTTAATCGTAACGGTATATGATGCGAATGGAAACAGCCTTATCACATATCGCCCAGCGATGCCTAGCATTGAGAAGGTCCCCGATGCAGCAAAGCCACTTCCGTTGCCGGAAGAATTAAAAAGCACAGAGCAATTGTATTTGGCTGGTGTTCACCTAGAGCAATACCGCCATGCCACGTTCGAGCCAGAGCAATACTATGAAGAAGGCTTAAAAAGAGATGCATCCGATATTCGTCTGAATGTGGCCTATGGAACGCTGCAGCTTCGTCGGGGATTGTTCAAGCAAGCGGAGAATCATTTCCGTACAGCTATTCAATCGCTGACTTGGCGGAATCCAAACCCATACGATAGTGAAGCCTATTATCAGCTAGGTGTAGCACTTCGACTGCAGGATCGCAATGAAGAAGCATTTGCTGCCTTCTATAAGGCAGTATGGTCTGCAGCATTCCAAGACAGTGGATACAATGCATTGAGTCAAATTGCTTGTGAACGTGGGGCGTATGAAGAAGCGCTGGAGCTTGCAACTAGAGCTTTGGGACGTAACACAAGAAACTATAAAGCAAGACATGTAAAAACAGCACTTTTACGCAAGCTTGGACGTTATTCTGAGGCGATTACATTCGCAGAGGAGACATTGAAACTAGATATCGCGGACTTCGGGGCAGCGTACGAGAGAGTGCTTACGCTTACATTGCTCGGGCGACAAAAAGAAGCAGCTGAGGCTCAGACGAAGCTTGCACAGTTCATGCGAGACGATGCGCATAACTATTTAAATCTGGCTTCCGATTATGCAGGCAGCGGATTGTTCGCGGAAGCTGCACAGGTGTTAGAGCAGATTTCTATGACATCGAATGAACCCATGTATCCGATGGTGCATTACACATTAGCTTATGTTTACGAGAAGTTGAGCCGTAAGGAAGAGGCGACAGCGCAGCATCAGCTTGCCCAATCCGCATCCTCGGATTATTGCTTCCCGAATAGTTTGTTTGAGCTGCAGGTATTAGAAAGTGTGATTGCATGCAGCCCACTGGATAGTAAGGCTCATTATTATCTAGGAAATTTATACTATGACAAAAAACGTGCCGATGATGCCATTACTCACTGGGAGAAATCCGTCACACTGGATGAACATTTTCCGACGGTCCATCGTAACCTTGCGCTTGCTTATTACAATAAGCGGAAGGATGCCGCGGCTTCCTTGCGATCACTTGAACAAGCCTTCCAATCCAACACGAACGATGCGAGAGTATTCTACGAGTTGGATCAACTGTATAAGAAGATGGGCGTTTCTGTTCAGGAGCGTATGGCGAGACTGGAACAGCATATGGCACTTGTGGAGAAGCGGGATGATCTATACCTAGAATATGTGACGCTACTGAATTTGCTTAGCAAGCATGAAGAAGCCTTGTCCGTTCTATTACGACGTCAATTCCATCCATGGGAAGGTGGCGAAGGGAAAGCTACGGGACAATATGTTTTGGCGCTTGTTGAACGGAGTAAGCAGGCGAATCAGGAAGGCCAATATGAAGAGGCTATCTCATTATTAACATGTGCACTTCATTATCCAGAGAATTTAGGTGAAGGTAAGCTCGATGGGGCGCAAGAGAATAATGTGTATTATGAGCTTGGTGTGGCTTATAACGGATTAGGCAAGATGCAAGAAGCTGCTCGACACTGGGCGATTGCGTCTCAAGGCTTGGAAGAACCAGCCAGCGCGATGTACTACAACGATCAGCCGCCAGAAATGATCTTCTATCAGGGCTTAGCATGGGTACAGCTGAATCATCCGAAGGAAGCGAACCGGCGTTTTAATAAGCTGATCGATTTCGCAGAAAGACATCTCTTTGATGAGGTGAAGATTGATTATTTTGCCGTATCCTTACCTGATTTCCTCGTATTCGAGGATGATCTGAATAGACGTAATCAAATACATTGCTTGTTTATGATGGGTTTAGGCTTATTAGGCTTAGGGAAAATGGCAGAAGCGAAAGAACGATTTGAGGAAGCGTTGCACTTGGAGCCGAACCATCAGGGAGCTCGTATTCACAAGGCGATGTGCTTGAAAGCGTAAAAGAAATAGAGCAGTTTCATGATGCCGGATAATAACTGGTTCGATTTGGAATTTTGTTTCAACTCTGAAAGCCCCGGGTTAATGGAGACTATCTACCAGCCTATATTCGAAAGGAGAGATTGATGATGGAACCGGGCTATAAAGATAGAAGCGTTGAAGTGGAGCATACAGAGGTGCAAAGGAAATCGGATTCCAGTGTTGTCGCATCTACCTTTATTAAATATGCAGCTTATATTATTATTTTTTTCGGAGCACTTTTCTTCTTGGTCAGATATGTATTCCCTATGTTCTAATTGGGAACACAACGAATCCTATACAAAAATCCATCCCCTGTAAGAAGCGGGATGGATTTTTGAATGTAACGAATCCTATAAATTTCTCTGGATGGAATCCGGTGATTCCGCAGAATTACGATAAAAGAACCAGCACTCATTCAGCAGCTTGATCTGACGGCGGTCTTTTTTGTAATAGGCTTTCATCAGTTGATGGCAGAGCCACTGTGGCAAGGGTATCACTCCTCTAACTGCTTACGTAAGTTAGCATATGGAGAAATGAGCCTAAAGGTGACGATTTACAGAATGCTTTCTGCTTCCTCTTCATACCACTGCTCTAATTGAGCTTGCAGCGCCCGAATCTCGGTCAGCAGGGAAATGAGCGGATAGTTCTTCTGCTCCTGAACAGAGGCAAAGGCCTGTTCCAATCTATTGATATAATCCAGGCCAGACTCCAGGGAGTAGTCCTCACGCAGCAGATCCAGGGAATCGCACTCAGCAATGGCTAAGGGCAGATCCGGTACATTATCGGCTGTCAGCTTGTCGATTTCTTTGTTTAGACGTAAATTGAGCGCACTTAGCTGGTACGCATATTCCTCGGGCATTTCCACGAATTGCAATTGTTGATGTTGTTGCAAAATTACATACCGCATTTTCGGCATTGGTCATTCTCCCTCCGTACTTGTCTTCCTTCTTGACAGTTTAGCCTATGCACAAGTTACAATTCAAGTAGAGATCTTAATTCCCGTGGAAAGGACTTGTGATAGAACGCTATGGAAACGATGAGCAACGAAGAGCTGCAGCTGTGGATTGAGCAGGTATCACGGGACAGCTTTGGCGTACCCTTTAGGCACAAGGCAAGCTTTAACAGCCGATTATCTTCAACAGGTGGTCGATATTTTACCAAGAGCCATAATATAGAGATTAATCCCCATCAGCTTGCTATGTTCGGTAGAGAAGAGACGGAGAAAATTATAAAACACGAGCTTTGCCATTATCATCTGCATTTGGCGAAGCGAGGGTATATGCATCGTGACACGGATTTCAAAAGACTGCTGGCACAAGTCGGCGGGAGTCGCTATTGTCAGACATTGCCGGGTGCCAAAGCACGGAAGTCACTGCCTTATCGGTACAAGCTGATCTGTACAGCGTGTGCCATGGAGTATCCGCGTAAGCGAAAAGTAGACCCAAAGCGCTACCGATGCGGCAAATGTTCGGGTAAGCTGAAGCTGCTGGCACTGGAAGTCCAGTAAGCAGGCAAGGGTGTTATTTTATAACCAAACCCATCAATCCTACAAAGGAAACAGCTTGCTGAGGTGAAATGATGCATCCCTCTAAATCTTGTATATCCACGATCAAGCCACTGAACTCGCAGTCACTAAGATCGATCCCGTTAAGCTTTGATCCTGACATTGTGGCTTGATCAATATTACATTCGCTGAAGCTGACCTTCTGAAAATTCGATTGGTAGTAATCCGAGCTCATCAATGAACTATTCTCAAAAGTAACCTGCTTCAGATTCGCCAATCGAAAGGTCGCGAAATCCCCGATACAATCTACCACGCGAACATTCTGGAATCTGCCTCTTGTAAAGTCCGTACCGATGAGCTTACAGTTTCTAAACTCGGTTCGATGAATAATCGCATTCGTAAAATCCACATTGGATAGATCGCATCGCTCAAAAATCACATCCATCAGCTCAATCCCCGTTAAGGACGACTCGATAATCGTTACATTTTTAAAAATCACTTGATCAAAGCTGACCTTATTAGCCTCTTGATTATCAATAACAGTATCGCTTATGCTGCAACGACTGAATTCATCTTTAGTTTGTAGTGAGTATATTTGCTCAGGGAGTAGAGCTTCTGGATCGGTTATTTTAGGTGAATCCATTTTGAATTTCATATGTACCTCCATTTGATGAATGCTTTCTTCTAATTAAATTAACTATCATAGGGTTTAGCAGATTTGTCAATTTTCATATGCGCTAAGGTCTTGCGGTAGATACGTACAAATACACCTTTTTCTGGATAAAATCGCACATCGTTTTGTAAGCGTTGTCAAACTAAGATGGAAGGGAAGTCCATATTAGGAAGAGGGGGCACATTTATGAAACGATTCAGGTCCGCGATGGCGGGTCTGCTCGCGATGCTGCTGATTTTCTCAAGCTTGCCTGTGAGGGGAATCGGTAGCGGTTCCGTAGGAGCAGAAGGGGCCAACGGAACAGGCGCAGGGCTAATTCCATCAGGGACAGTACTCATCAAGAATAAGTGGAAAAATAATTTCTTATATGAAACGTCTGACGGTATTGTGCGTTATGGCATGACCAATCCAGCGGACACATCATCGCATTGGACAGTGGAGACGGTGAATGGTCTGTCACGCATTAAGAATGTGAAGACCGGTCACTACATTACACTGGCTGGTAATAACGGCAAAGAGGATACGCTTAAGGCGGCAGATCTCCAAGGAGCGGGAAGTGTTAAGGATGAGTGGTTGATCGATACTTCCAATAGAAACGGATACATGATCATCCGAAGCGCGAGCGTGCCTGAGAGTAAGCTGGTGATCCACGAGGAGAATCAGCTTGGTTATGCGCAAGTAAGCTCGGATATCAATATTACGTTTGAGAGTCCACAGTGGGCTTTTATCGACCCTAATGCAGGAACAGTGCCTGTACGGTTGGAAAGCCGGATGCGTCCCGGTCAGGTGATGTATGAGGAAAAAGGAAATGTACTTTACGGCAAACAGCCTTTAAAGAATGAGGCAGCCCAGTGGTTTCTTGAGCCGGGAACGGACGATGGAACACTGATGATTCGAAACCGTGAGACGGGCCATTATATTAAGCAAAATGAAGTGACTTGGGCAGGTGTTTTTTCGCAAGAAATCGATGCGGAGAACGTAAAGCTAAGTGAATGGGTGAAAGAAGATGCACCAGGCGCGGATGGAGCGGGTTTCATTACCTTAAGTAATAAAGGATTAACCGACGGAGCTACACCTTTATGGCTGAATCCTCAGTTTGATGAAGACAATAACGTGCGCTCTAACAGTTGGCCGGGTGAAGCAACCAGTCATAATGCTCAGTGGAAAATCGTACCTATTTCCGAGTTGCAGCCTATACGCTTGGCCACTTATACAGATGCACAAGTAGCTACAGATTTCTTGTATGAATCCGCAAATGGCGCGCTTAAGCACGGATTAATTGCTCCAGATCCTGCTGATTCATCCGATTATCTATGGTATATAGAGGATTATGACGGCAATAAACGTATCCGTAATGCAGCTACTAATCATTATCTTTCATATAGTGATGGCACAGCCAAGGCTGAGCAGATCAGTGGAAGCCAACCATCGGATCAATGGAATTTTAAAGATTCTGATGATTATGATGATTATCTGACACTAGAAAATGTAGAGAGCAAAGGCATCTATCTATCTACCTTGGGTGGAGACAGTGCTGGAGCAATCGGGGATGCGTCTTCATTGAGCGCCCAGTGGCAGCTTCTAGACCCTAATACACCAACGGATGGCACCATTCCATATTATCGTATTCAGAATGGCTGGAAGTCTTTTTATTGGTATGAGTCTGCTGACGGCCTCTTGAAATATGGAAATATACAGAAGGATGGCTCAGATCAATGGTTGATTGAGAAATATAATGGCCGTAAGTTATTCAAGAACAAGAAAACAGGCCACTACATTAACACGATGAATATGCCAGATGGCCATATCCAGGTCACTGAGCTTCCAGACAGGAATAATGTGGAACGAGAATATATCTGGACAGGCAAAAATATTGGCGACAACACATACGTAATCAGCAGTGTTCTCGACAAGGAACCTAATAAATTCCCTGAAAAGTTTATCTCACTCCAGAATCTTACGAAATACGCTGAGTATGGTGTGATCAATCCAGGCTGGGGCAGCCCACAATGGAGATTTGTTACGGTCACCGAGAAAAAGCAGGACTTGTTCCGCTTTAAGCTAGACGTTGAGAATGGAGAAGATCAATATCTTAAGGATGGTCCTTTACTGACTTCCCCAGCTTTACTACAGGAATTGCAAGAATCTAAGACGGTTACTGAAGCTGTTTATGATTCACAGGGCGCTGAAGTAGTGGTGCCGCAGGATAAGCCGGAATCTACAACCTCTGACACCAATCTTGCCCCGCTAGCTGCTGCCAACGAGGATGTGACTGTAGGCCAGGCTACTTATGGTCCACTTGATTTGAACGACGATTCTTTTGTCTGGCAGCTGCAAGAAATAGCTGGCAGCAATGGATCTGTGAAGATTAAAAATAAAGCTACAGGACGTTATCTCTCCCTGGAGCATATAGGTGGGGCTGTAGATGAAATTGAGCCTAACGTAAGCGTTCAGACATTACAAACTGTATACGATGTATGGGCCAGCATTAAGTGGAAGGTGGATACGCAGGCATCCGGTGTGACTACCATTATGAGCTCGTGGGCGGGTCATTATATCTACGGTGCTCCGGATGACAATGGCAATCCTATTCTACGAATCAGTAAAGCAGCAGATGCAGTGGATCGGAAAAGTGCACACTTTACCGCTGAAGCCGTTGAAGCGATTGCGCCACCGCTCCCTGCTTACCCTGTAAGATTTAAGAATGCAAGCAGTGGGGAGTATTTATACGAGAATGAGCACGGCGTTGTTCTGTACGGACAGCCGTCAGCAGACAATGGATTCTCACATTGGAATATATCTTTGGAGGATGGTAAGCAGACGATTATCAATCGAGCAACAGGACATTATTTAACATTGAATGGAGATTATTCATACTTGGAGAGCAGTATCGCGGAACCGGCTATAGACGGAGCATCTGCTTGGGAAGTAAGCTTGGCTTCCGATTATACGCACTACACTATTCGTAGTCTCTATGGAGAATACGACGATGAATTAATAAACATTGCGAATAAGACGGGATATGCAGAACGTGCGCTCCTACTAGAGAGTGACGGCTTAGCGCAATGGACACTTGAAGCGGCTCAGCAGGAGTTTACTACTCCGTCTGGAGAACTGCGCAATAACGATACAACAACTCCAGTTCAGAATGATACCAACATGATAACGATCGTGCCAAAAGGGCTGACTGGCAAAGTATTGGCTGAACAAGAAGGGGCACTCGTATATGCAGAAGCCTCCAACACGGCGGCTCACTCCCAATGGATCGTCCAAGATGTAAATGGACGTAAACGCATAATGAATGTTCAGACCAAACAATATCTTTCTTTAAATGAAGCAGACCAAGCCGTCTTGTTAGCTTCTGGGGAAACGGAACGTTCCCAGTGGACCCTGGAAGAGAAGTTAGGCTACAATCTCCTGAGAAGTGCGGATAAAACGGGCTTCCTTACTCATGACGCATCGGCTGTTCAACTGGGTTCTGCTGTGGGTACTGACAGCGTTCTTTGGAGCTTCTTGCCTATCCCTACAGATGCAATTTATGCAGGAGGAGAAGCATTCCAAGGCGATCATGTTATACGGTTTGCAGTCAATGCTCAGCAGGCTGGACAATATGATGCCGTTGTTCGTTACAAGAATAATTCCAGTAATGTAACGGATCTGCTGCTTGAGGTGAACGGCCTGAAGGAAGCGGCTAAAGTGAATGTGGTCAATACTTCCTCTTGGAAGACTGAACAGGTGAAGCTGAAGCTGCGTGCAGGAATCAACACCGTTTCTCTAAGCAACGACAATATCGATTGGAATAAAGTAAACATTGATAGCCTGACAGTAAAAAATAGCGTGAACAAAGTTTACCGCGGGGCAACAGTTCCTTATATTAGCTATGAAGCTGAGGATGCAGTGACTAACGGAACACTAATCGGTCCTTCGCGGAAATATCGCACGATGGCTTCTGAGGCTTCTGGACGACAAGCCGTCGCCTTGAAGAATACTGGGGACTATATAGAGTTCAAGCTTGCAGAAGCAGCAAATTCTATTGTTCTTCGCTATTCCATTCCGGATAGTCCGGATGGTGCTGGTGCTGAAGAAACGTTGACCCTATTTGTAGATGGAGTTAAGAAACAGCTGAATCTAACTTCTAAATACGCTTGGGAATATGGCAGCTACCCATGGTCAAATGATCCACGCCAAGGTAGTGGACATCGCTTCTTTGACGAAATCCATGCTCTGATTGGCGATGCTCCTGCTGGAGCGACTATTCGTTTAGAAAAGGGAACAGGAGACCATGCAGCTTCTTATGTCATCGATCTGGTGGATATGGAGCAGGTAGCTCCTGAGTTAACTCGTCCTGACGGCTTTATTTCGGTAACGGATTTTGGAGCGGTTGCGAATGATGAGGGTGATGATACCGCAGCCTTCAAGGCAGCCCTTGCCGAAGCGAAGGCGACAGGAAAAGGGGTGTGGTTCCCAGCGGGTACCTTTAATGTCGGAGCGGGTCTGCTCGATCTTCATATGGCTGAAATCCGTGGAGCTGGCATGTGGTATACCGTGCTGAATGGAGCCAAATTCTACGGTCACGGCGGCAAGATTGGCGTATACGATCTACTGATTGAAGGCGGCATTAATGTACGGGATGATGAGGCGTTCACGAACGCTTTCCATGGTGCTTTTGGTCAAGGCTCGGTCATTCAGAATGTATGGATTGAACATACCAAAGCAGGCTTGTGGTTAACGCAACCAATTGGTGAGAAGGCTCGCACAAATGGTCTGTACATGGCAGGTCTTCGAATCCGTAACCTTATGGCAGATGGAATTAACTTTGCCGTGGGCACGGGCAACAGCATGATGGAACAAAGTGACATCCGTTATCCAGGGGATGATGGTATTGCGATGTGGTCGTTCACAGATGCCAAACTGAATGATGTGAATGGTACGGAACGTACACTGAGTTATAACAATACGGCACGCTTTAATAACGTCTCATTACCGTGGTTGGCCGATAACATTGTGGTCTTCGGTGGTAAAGATAACAGAATTCAAGATAACGTGGTAAAAGACACTGTGACTAACGGAGCCGGGATCGCTGTATCTACCCGTTTCTCCGCAGAGCCGTTCCAAGGAACGACTATCGTTGAGCGGAATACATTGCTTCGCACAGGTAGTTATGATTCCGGTTATGGGGTGAATCTCGGTGCGTTATGGCTGTACGCTGGTGAGAGTGATCTGAAAGGAAAAGTGTTCATCCGTAACAATACGGCGCTCGACAGCACCTATTCTGGCCTGATTGCCCACGGTAATCTTGAGGGAGAAGCACTCACGACGATTGATGGAGTTGTGCTGACGAATAATGTCTTAGACGGGGCAGGCACAAGTGGTATAGAAGTTACGAAAAATCTGAAAGGTAACCTGCTCGTCGACAACTTGATTATTCGTGGCGAACGGATGAATCTCCTGACTAATGCATCTCCTGAATTAAGCATTATAGAACAAAACCAAGGAATAGCCACAGCTGTTAAACCTTTCTCCATCAAGCTAGCAGATGGACAGAGCGGACCTGTAGTATTAGAGCAGGGTAAGTCTGCTACCCTTCAGGTACTGGACAAAGAAGGAACGGATATTACTACACAAGCTACCTTTAAGATTATGAACAGTGATATTGCTACATTTACAAACGGCAGTCTTAGTGGAACTAAAGTGGGAAGTACAGATTTCACGGTAACTTTTGGCAACGAGATGAGAATGTATACACTTGAGGTGGTAGGACCAAATGGTGGAACAGATCCGGTGGAACCAACAAGTACTCCTAGTCCTACAGACTCTACGGGGTCAGTAAATCCTGTTGCACCTGTTGCTACTCCAACGCCTATACCAGCTGCTAATTATGATGTGCAGCTAAAAGCTAAGGCGACTGCTGGGCAGACGGTTATCGAGATTTCAGCTAACGGCGACGGTATAGCCCGCTTTAGTGCAGAAGCTTTACGCAATGCGGCAGCACTCAGCCCGAATGCGGTGCTTGTCATTGGAAGTGGCGATATGAGCTATCGCTTCCCATTGGGACTTGTAGAGAGTGTACTGAAAGCTGCACAGATGCCAGCGGGCACACTGGAGTTCCAACTAAGTCCGCTAAGTGGAAAAGGACTGGAACAACTGCTTGCCAAGGCTAAGCAACAAGGCTTTATGGTGCAAGGAACTCCGGCAAGTGTCACCTTAAAGGTCACAGATGGTAAAACCATTGTACTTGCAAATGGGTTCGGTACCACATATGTGGTACGCACATTTATCATTAAGGAGTCCATAGACGCTAAGAATGGAGTAGTCCTTATTTACGATGAACTGACGGGTTCCTTCCGTTATGTACCTGCATTGTTCGAGCTCGTAGGTGGGATGACCAAGGTTACTGTTAAGAGCAGTAGTGCGAGTGGTATATTCGTCGCTGCGCTGCACCCTGTGACCTTTGGAGATCTTTCTTCACACTGGGCGAAGAATGAGATCGAGATGCTTGCCAGTCGATTGATCTTGACCGGACAATCCACAGATATGTTTGCACCTCAGAAATCTGTCAGTCGTGCCGAGTTCGCAGCCATGCTGATTCGTTCACTAGGGCTAGTCGCTGCGAACACAACGAAGACTTTCAGCGATGTGTCCGATTTATCATGGTATGCAGCAGATGCCAGAGGCGCTGCAGCCTTAGGACTGGTTCAAGGCTATGAGGATGGAACCTTCCGTCCGAATGCTCCTATTACACGGGAGCAAATGGCTGTTATGGCAGCTAGAGCACTGAAGCTGTTGAACCTTGGAGGTGAAGAATCTGGAGCAAATGCGGCTACAAATGTTTTCACAGATGCTTCATCGATTTCTTCTTGGGCTAAAGAGGCGGTGGATGTCTTAACCGCAAAAGGAATCATGAAAGGCCAATCCGCAGACAGCTTTGCACCTGACAGTGATACTAGCCGTGCAGAGGCCGCTGTGATCTTAGCGAGATTACTTAAAACTGCTGGATTATTAAATTAGTTTTCGTTATAAAAGCTACAATATTCTACTAAAAGAGCAGCGATTCTCGAGTAATTGGAGGATCGCTGCTCTACGTTTTTTTGGACAAACATATTTGGTGATTTTCAATGCCAATCGCGACTAGAGGGTCCGTAAGTATACCAAATATTCGATTATGCTGCTTATAAGGTCAACTGGGTCCGATAGCGACCTCATATACGATGTAGTTTTACTTCAGCTTTCCCATCGATAGATTAACTCTGTAATTTCCGAACTTCAGCAACTCGTCGAGAAAGAGATTCAAATCCTCTTGGCTTCCAGTACGGACACGTATCCAATAGCAGCCTTCTCCACTGACCCGATGCATTTCTTTTACACTGGCATGTTGTTGTGCGAATGTCTGAAAGGCTGGATGGACCATATTTGAATTCAAAAAAACAGTAATAAAGGCATGGATCGCTTCCCCAACCTTATCTGGATTCCAGCGGACGGTGTAGCCTTCAATCACTCCAGTATCCTGCATTTTGCGAATACGCGCGCCGACGGCTTGGCCAGTCATATGTACTAGCTGCCCAATGTCTCTGTGACTGATCGTGGAATCTTCAATTAGAAGCTGCAGGATGCGAAAATCCACATCATCTATAGAATAAGAACTCCTCATTATCAAAAATCCTTTCTGCGTGAAAGTAGAACAGGCCAATCTCTTTTCAATCTCAATGTATTCTAATTCAAGGTCCAACTATAATTAATTGTAGCAGAAGATATCTGAAAGAAAGAAGGGCTTATGATGAAAATACAGCATATTCGCAACGCAACTTTATGGCTGGAGTATGGGGGGAAGTACATTTTTGATTGATCCTATGCTGAGTAAGGAGGGTGTTAATCCTCCCATTTTTAATACGGAAAATGATCGTCGCAATCCACTCGTTCCTTTGCCGGGAGCAGTAGAACAATGGTTGAGTCCTAATGCAATTCTTGTCACGCATCTTCATCCAGATCATTGGGATGCCGCTGCCATTTCTTTGTTGTCGCATGATCTGCCACTATTATGTCAGGAAGGAGATGGGGATAAATTATCGAAGCAGGGGTTTGAGCATACTACGGAAATTAGCGATTCTCTGACATTCAATGGAATAACTATAACACGTACTGATGGACGGCATGGCACTGGAGTGACTGGTAAACTTATGGGTAAGGTATCCGGGTTTGTGTTTCAGGTCGAAGGCGAACCTGTTCTATATGTGGCAGGTGATACGATTTGGTGTGATAAGGTAAAGATAGCATTGGATGCTTTTAATCCTGAGGTGACAATTGTTAATGCTGGTGGCGCACAGTTTTTAAGCGGATGCCATATTACAATGAATGAGCAGGATGTCGTAGACTTATGTGAATATGCTCCTTCTACTAAAGTGTTTGCAATACACATGAACGCCATCAATCATTGCCTTGTTACCCGGGATAAGCTAAAAGCTCACTTGGAGAAGGAGGAACTACAGGATCGAGTACAGCTTCCGGAAGATGGAGAATGGTGTTACGTATAAACAAAGGGGGAGTAATCCCCTCTTAAATCTACCTACAGGCAGAAATAATGTATGAATTTGAAAACGATCACAAAAATTATTTTACTTGCTTGACTAGACCTTGAAATCATGATAAATTAATTCATGTTCACTTCTAATTTACTTCTAATGTTCCCTGATAGCTCAGTTGGTAGAGCACTC
>NZ_NFUX01000046.1:0-61069 GCF_002264385.1 Paenibacillus sp. VTT E-133280 | reverse complement strand
TTGCTCTTCTGACCCTAGCTCATCTGAGGCTTCTGCATCCTGCTGCTCTTGACTCGGATCAGCTGCTGTAGTATTTTCCGCCGGATCTGCGTCTTCACTGTTCATAGAAGCTCCGTTTGCCTCAGTATGATCATCAACCAGATCCTCTGCGGTATTCTTCATTGCTGCGGCAGCCGCAGCGTTTTCTTCCTGATGATCCTCTTCTGGCACAGAATCACCGCTGTGAATAAATTTGCTCATTCCATAACCCCCGTTTACTGTCGGTATACAAACCAGTCGAACAAAGAACCCGCGACCTTCCCGCTTACCATCGCCATTAACAGCCCGAACAGATAATGTGTCATATTCAAGCGTTTCGCGAGTATCGGCAGCACATTTAATACCTCGGTCAATGCTGCAGCGAGCATCCCGACAAAAATCCCGTCAAATAGTCCTATACCAAGTTCAACTAAAGGACCTGAAGATATTTTCCAATTCCAAAAATCACTTACGGTTCCTACCAATGATCCGACTACCATCGCACCCTCGTACCAATGTACTTTATCGTAAGAAGAAGTTAATTGGGCCAGACGGGGCACCATGTCAAGAACCACAAATAAAGCGATCACACCGCCACCTACAGCGATCCCCCCTGCAATCCCCAGCAGCAAATTCAACCCTAGTGTTATAGGTGCCGTCATCTTCCGTCCTCCACGTTCTCTGGTTGATTTTCTCCACGGCGCCTCATTTTGCTATACTCCTCATTGATGACGTATTGATCGATATTTTTCTGATACAGGTACATTTCCACTTCTAGCGGTGTTGGCTCCTCATTCCACTTTTTCTTAAATAAATGGTTGAAAAAAATGACCATCCCAAAACCGATGCCTACAGAATACGCAATCTGAAAGACAACCGGATGCTCATCCCGATGACCGGTTATCATCTCGACAATTCGGATTTGGACCTCCTGCATGTTTACATCCGCATGGAAATTCATAATGGTCAGCGCAGACCCGAAGAACAGCAGCAGCCACACTAAAACAAACATCGCTACTGAGGGCTTACGCCTCTCCAGCGGACCTTCAATCTGCACAATCGTTCTCCCTTCACCGATCGGCTCAATGTCCGCTTCGGGCACCAGCTCATAAATGCGGGGAATAACCATCAGAAGATCAATCAAAATCAGATTGCCGTCACTTTGCTCTGGCTTCATTAGCAAAATAGATTCCAGGGACTCTTTCAGCTCTGGCTCCGCGATCAAAAATGCAATATCACCCAATGTGACACCTTTACCTTTGGGTACCGTCACCCGGTTCTTAAGCTGTATATAGATGGCGGGAGCAGAATGTTGTTTCATCCGCATTCCTCCTAAAGGTTGTGGTCAAATAGCTCCGGTGCAAGATAACGGTAGTATGGGAGTAAAGCCTTATTTTTACTCTTGAAGCTCTGAATCAATTTCCAAAGATGCTGAAATGTTGATTCTTTATAGGTATCGGGAAGACTTATCACACCTTACAATCTTGTTATAAAAGACGAAGGGAGGCATTTATGTAAGCGGATACAAACGTCGCGATTTAATGAGCACTTGTTGTTAAAACCCTAATCTGGAGGTTATTATCATGAGTAAAAAAAGCTCAAAAACAATGTTCAAATTGTTCATCTGCCTGTCTCTCGTGTTTAGTATGTGTTTCAACTTTGTGAATAACAAACCTGCGGAGGCTGCTGCGACTTTTGCAAAAGGGGCGGATGTAGGCTGGCTATCGGAGATGGAGTACTATAATTGGTCTTTTTATAATGATAACGGTGTGAAACAAGATCTACTGCAAATCCTCAAAGACCACGGGATGAATTCCATTCGACTTCGGGTCTGGGTCAACCCCTCCATTAATTTCTCCAACAAAGCCGATGTTGTGAAACAGGCCGTTCGCGCTAAGAACATGGGTTTTCGAATCATGATTGACTTTCATTATAGTGATACATGGGCAGATCCTGGCAATCAGAAGAAACCTGCTGCCTGGACCAGCAAGAACTTTACAGCTCTAAAGACAGCGGTATATGACCACACTTATGATGTTCTGAATACACTCCAAGCTAGCGGTGTTACGCCGGAATGGGTACAGGTAGGGAACGAGACGAATAATGGAATGCTTTGGGAGGATGGAAAAGCTTCTGTAAGTATGAGTAATTTTGCCGCGTTGATCAATTCAGGTTATAGTGCAGTAAAAGCGGTCAGTAGTAGTTCAAAAGTCATCGTCCACCTCTCTAACGGCTACGACAATTCCTTGTTCCGCTGGATGTTTGACGGTCTGAAGTCTAACGGTGCCAACTATGATGTGATCGGCATGTCACTCTATCCAACTACAAGCAACTGGTCTACACTGAATGCTCAGACATTAACGAATATGAATGATATGGTTGCCCGGTATGGTAAAGAGGTGATCATTTCAGAGGTCGGAATGGATGTTAGTGCTCCAACAACGGCTAAAGCTTTTCTTACGGACATCATTAGCAAAACAAAATCGGTAAGTGGCGGCAAAGGGCTTGGCGTATTCTATTGGGAACCGGAGAGTTATGGTACATGGTACGCTTACACAAAAGGTGCCTTTGATTCTTCTGGTAAGCCTACGGTGGCTTTAGATGCCTTTTTGAATTAAAAAAGAAGACAGCCACGGTGCTTAACCATTGGCTGTCTTCTTTTCTATCCTAATAATCTTTAGAAATGGAGCGAATCCAGTTTCTTACCTTCAAAATCAAACAGAGCTAAATTGGACCACCCATTCTCATGCCCAACAGACCATTCCTTTTGCGAAGGAATCCATGCAGGCTCCCAGTAATAAAAGCCGATTCCTTTTCCGTTAGGTGTATTCTCAATTACGTTTATGAAATCCTTCATATACTTAGCTTGACCCTCTACTGTGGCTGGATAACCTTCATGGAGCTGGGCTTCCTCATTCACAATTACTGGAAATCCTTTAGGTGCATTCAGTGTCCATGGATAGGCTGTTTCCACCACAATGATATCCTTGTTATAACGCAGCGCTAATTCGTTCAGATTAAGCTGCAAGTCGTCCAAAGTACCATGCCACCAAGAGTAGAATGATAATCCGATAACATCAAAATTTACGCCATGTTCTAAGAAACGATCAAAAAAGTTACGGCTCGCCGGATGATCAGCTCCCCGGTCAATGTGGATCATAATGGACAAGTCAGAATCGACGGATTTCGCACCCCCTATACCCGCTTTAACTAGCGTAGTGAACTGCTCCCACTGCTCCGGAGTATCACAATCTCCATCAACCTTGCCTTCTCCCCATAACATGCCTGGCGTAATTTCATTACCGATCTGCACCATATCGGGCAGTGTGCCTTGGGACTGTAAAGCTTCGAGGGTCTCGCGTGTATACTCATACACGGCGGATGTCAAACCACTGAAGTCAAGTGCCTCCCAAGCTTTTGGCTTCCATTGGTTAGCCGGATCGGCCCATTTGTCTGAATAATGAAAATCCAATAAAAAGTTAAGCCCTGCTTCTTTGATTCGCTTAGCCATGACCAGTGTACGTTCTAAATTGCAGAAACCGCCTGGAGGGTCATTCCAAATCCGTAGCCGGATGGCATTCACTCCATTGTCCTTTAGGATGTGGAGTAAATCCTCACCTTCCTCAGCGCTCCGAACAGAGCTACTGTGGAACTTGCCTCCACCCTGTTCTATTTCATCCAAAAACGAGATATCCATTCCATTGATAAATGTCGTTATCATCATCCCTACTCCTTTACAGAACCAAGTGTCATCCCTTTAACAAAATATTTCTGCAAAAATGGATATACGATTAGAATAGGAGCAGCCCCGATAAAGATTTGCGCGGCTCTAACCGTTGTCTGCGAGATTAATTCCATCTCCTTCGGATTAATGCTCATGGAGCTCATATCCCGTTGAATGATAACGGTCTGCAGAAAGGTCGCCAGCGGAAACTGCTTGGAATTGTTCAAGTACAACAGTCCATCGAACCAGGAGTTCCAATGGAACACCATACTAAACAGTGCAATCGTCGCAATCGATGGTAGTGAAATCGGTAAGTAAATACTGAATAAGGTTCGGAAATGTCCGGCACCGTCTATTAGTGAAGCTTCCTCCAGATCTTTAGGAATACCACGGAAGAAGTTCAGCATCAGAATGACCAAGAACGTATTTACTGCACCTGGCAGAACGAGTACCCAGAAGGAATCCATTAAGCCAATTTTTTGAATGACAATGTAGAAAGGGATCAGTCCACCATTGAACACCATACTGAAAACGAACAACCAGGAATACACATTCCGACCTTTAAAAACTGAGTTTTCCTTAGATAAGGGATAAGCCGCCAGAAAAGTAATCAGAAGTGTAAGTCCGGTTCCGAGTACGGTTCTTTGTACGGATACCCATATGGAGTGCAGGAATATCGGATTATTCATTGTCTTTTTATAAGCTTCCAGAGAGAACTGCTTTGGCCACAGGCCTACCAGATTGGCATCAGCCGCAGACTTGGCACTGAAAGACACAGCTAATACGTGAATCAGAGGAACAATACACATGAGTGCGAGTATGATCAGAAAACAAGTATTGAATATGTTGAAAATACGATAACCTCTAGTTTTGTAATACATAGGTCTCCCTCTTCCTTTGGTAGTTTAGAAAATGCGATATCCTGCCCATTTTTTAGCCAGACTGTACGATACAAGGATTAGGACCATACTAATGGCTGACTTGAACAGTCCGATTGCTGTACCAAACCCCATCTCACCATTCAGAATAGCTGTACGGTATACGAAGGTGTCGATAATATCGCCTTTCTGATAGACCAGCGGATTATAGAGGTTAAAGATCTGGTCAAACCCTGCATTCAATACATTTCCAAGAGCCAGGGTACCTACCACAACAACCATTGGCAGTAGAGAAGGCATTGTGATAAAACGTGTCTGTTTCCAGCGGGTTGCACCATCTATTTCAGCAGCTTCATATAATGAAGGGTTAATTCCTGCTAGAGCAGCCAGGAAAACGATCGTGTTATAACCAAATTCCTTCCATACATCCGTGAGAATGACCGTGAACCTGAACCAGTTATTATCTCCTAAGAAAAAGATGGGTTTAATCCCCATACTGCCGAGAATCTGATTGACGAAGCCGTCTGTAGCAAGCAAATCCAGCAAGATCCCGCCAAGGATGACCCAAGACAAGAAGTGAGGTAAATAAACCAGTGTCTGAATTGTACGCTGTATATAAACCTTGCGAATCTCATTCAACAGAATGGCGAACACAAACGGCACAGCCAGATTGAAGATCATCTTTAGAACGGCAATAATCAATGTGTTCCAAATGACCTGCATACTGTCATTACGTTCAAATAGATAGCGGAAATTATCTAATCCAACCCACGCTGATCCCGAAATTTTTAGCCATGGCTTATAATCCTGGAACGCCATCACAATTCCGCCCATCGGTATAAAGCTGAAGATGATCAGGAATATCATCGCCGGCAGCAACATTAAGTGAAATGGCCATGTTTTTTTAAGTGTTCTCATCCTTGGTCCCCCATATCGTGTCAAGTTCTTCTGTAACCATACTCAAATTATAGCAACGACAGGATTCCCCAAATAGCGAGCAAAACCAATATATATGGTACAAAACCAATCTCTTTACCGTATAGAAACAGAAGCTAATTTATACAAATTCGGATAACCGCTAACGCAAAAAGAGACCGTTTCCACAGCTAAATAACAGCTGAGAAAACAGTCCCTAATTGTACCCTTAACAGAGCATTATTTTACACTGTCATACCATTCATTTACTTCTTTAGTGATTTGATCGCCGCCGCCTGATTTCCAGGTCGCTACGAAGGTATCGAAAGCTTCTAGTGGCTTGTTGCCATAGATGATCTCATTAAACGTTTGGTTCTCGATTTTGTTCAGGTAATCCATCTTCGATTTCATAGTTTCAGTAGTAGGGCCTGTGAACATATTTTTGAAGGATTTATCCTCTTGTGCCAGCAGAACCTTTGCAGCTGCAGGAGTATCCTTACCATAGTTCACAGCTACATCCTTCTCCAAACGAGTGGTTGGTTCAGCACCATCTGCAAGGTTAAGAAGGGCTTTCATTTGGGCATCTGGAATCCGGGCGCCGTCACGAACCAGCATATAACGAACACTGTTTACATAACCACCAGCAATTTTATCATTTTCAATCATCTTACCGTTTGCATCTAGTTCATAGTCATATCCTGCAAAGAGGCCGTTATCTAGCTCGCTTCCAGGCTTAGGATCAGCGAAGTTATCGAACAGATAGTTTTGATAGGTGAAGAAGGCTTCTGGATTTTTCATCTTAGTGCTAATCAGAGTTACACCGTTAGTGAACTGTGTTCCATGACGCATAACTTTACCATCTGGTCCTGCTGGAATTTCAATTGGAGCCCATACAGCATCCGGAGCATTCTTCACAGTATCTTGAAGCGGCCAACCGCTCATCCAGTATGGTCCTGGGAGAATACCTGCTGTGCCCGCCACTGCTGGCTCAGCTGTTTTGTTCTCATCCCAAAGCGCTGCTTCTTGAGGAATATAACCTTTTGCGAGCCATTCCTTCATTTTTTCGAGCCCTTGCTTCATACCTGCATTTACAGAGCCGTATTCCAATTTACCATCAGCATCAAGATTCCATTGCTGCGGAAGCGTTCCATAAGCACCGAAGATCCAAGAAGGATCGCCCATCCAAGTGTTCATTGATGTCTTAAAGCCGATACTGAGCGGAGTCACCTTATCTGGTGCCAAGCCGTCAGGGTTCTGATTCTTGAATGCATCCATAACTTTTTCTAGCTCATCAATCGTTTTAGGAGCTTGCATATTTAGCTTGTCCAGCCAATCTTGGCGGATCCAAAGAATGTAATCATGGTTGTATGCGTAATCGAGTACAGGGAGACCCATTCTTTTGCCATCACGGCTGTATTGGTTCCATACGTTCGGATCCTGTGCCATGGCTTCTTTCCAAGTAGCTGAGGCGTATTTATCAAATAGTGTTCCCACTTCAGCATACATACCGGAATCAATCAAATCCTGAGCAATCGTGCTATCCCCCGTACCGATCGTTACAACATCGGGCATTTCCTGACCAGATGACATCGACAGGCGTAGTTTAGTTCCAAAAGCGCCATTCGTATCTGTAATGGACCAAAGTGATTTAATATTGATGCCGAACTTTTCTTTTGTCCACTTCGTAGCTACGTTATTCTCAATGCTTTCCCCATTCTTGAATTTAAGCTCAGGGTCAACACCCCATACCGTTGTAATGGTTACCTCAGGATCATATTTATCCTTGTAGGCGTTTTCAGAATTAGATGTTGTATTGGTAGTCGTATCACCGGCTGTATTCTTTCCATCAGCAGCATTATTACTCGAACAACCTGCGAGACTACCTACCAAAAGCATACTCATACACAGGAGCGGCAGCCATTTTTTTCTCTTCATCGCGCTCATTTTGTTCCCCCTTAGATTCCTTAAGTGTTGGTTATGACTTAATTATAGGGAACGAAGATGATGTCGAATACGTCATTTAAACAAGGTTTCTGCACCTTTCTCAACCTCTCTATCCGTCACGAAATTCATTTGGTGTCATATTGTAATGCTTTTTGAACATTTTGCTGAAATATTGCGGATTTTGATATCCGAGTTCGGTAGTGATTTCATAGATTTTTTTATTCGTATTCTTAAGCAGATAAAGTGCACGTTCCATCCGCATGCGGATAATATAGTCTCCGAGCCCTTCTCCTGTCTCTGCCTTATATATTTTAGATAAGTATACGGGGTGCAGATACACATGATCCGCTATCGTCTTGACCGACAGATCATGTCCGGAATGGTTCCCTACCAGCTCATGCACCTGCTTAATAATGTAACTTTTCGTATTCTGATCACTTTCTGAGAGTTCCTTCTGAAGCTTGTTTAGCATATCGAACGCCCAGTCCTTCAGTTTGTCAAAAGAAACAATGATGCTCTGAGTCAACATCGGATCGAACGCATATTGGTCGATTTGTGAGATGAACTGCCCCCCTTTGTGGGCAATGTACATGAACGCATTAGTAATGGACAAAAAAACTTCATACAGATGCTCACTTGAAAATCGCGCATTCTCCATATCTCGGAACACATCAGCGATCTTCTCGCGGGCTGTATCCCATTGCTTAGATTCCAGCAAATGAATAAGCGTTGGCGGACGGTAAAGGCTTTCGAGTGATTTGATGCTCATCATCTCCTGAAGATGACGATCCCCCAGATAAAGTACCGAGCCTGTTTCATTATGTGTTGTCAAAAACATTGAACTTAAGCCACTTCGATAGGCAGCCGTCATCCCTTCGGGAAAAGCGAACCACTCCGTAACGATAAGCGATATCTCACCCTTCAGGTAGTTACTCACACTAATTCTGAAGTTAGCGATCGCTGACTTAAGGATTTGTTGTCTCGCAGCATCGTAATTATTCGACTTCTCTAACTCCCGCTGGATGACTGGCTTCAGCTCGACAAGCAAAATTAAACAATCATGGGGTGCTTTGCAAAACCAGACATGGAACTGCTCTTTAAAGAGCTCCTCGGCAATATTGCCGATGGCATATTCCATTAGGGAAACCGAATGATGATCCATTGCGGCATAATGTTTACCCAGCTGAATCAATAACATCGCCGCTTCAACATCTGATTCGAAAGAGATTTCATATTCCTTTAGCTTTAAAGCAAGTGTCCGCTCAGACAGTACTCTACCAAGTAGTAATTCATGCATCAAGTTGGCCCGTAAAACACTGTAATCGGCTTTCCGATTATAGAGTAGCAAATGGTATTTATCATGTGCCTCCCATTCATCTTTTAGAGACTCAATCGCTCCGGAGATACTTTTGATAAATTCTTCATCACTTACCGGCTTCAAAATATAATCAAAGGCCTGCAGCTGAATCGCCTTCTTAGCATACTGAAAATCAGAATAACCTGTCAGTAGGATCGAACGGATATCCGGCCATTTCTCACTCACTGTTTCAATTAATTGTAACCCGGACATTCCCGGCATAGAAATATCAGTAACCATAATATCTATATCCTGCTGTTCCAATATTTCCAGAGCCTCAGCACCTGATGCCGCCTGATGCACTTGCTTTACGCCAATCTCGTCCCACGGAATCGTGCGGGCCAGACTTTCTGTTACATAAGGCTCATCATCGACTAACAAGATCTCTATCAACATATTCCCTCCTAGATGTCATCCATATTATTGTCAGTTAGCGGTAGCAACCACTGAAGTTTAACCTGTAGTCCTCCAAGTGATGATGGTGCAATCGTCAATCCTGCATCCTCACCAAAACGCAGCCGCATTCTCTGATGCACATTCCAAAGCCCGCAGCCCATTTCTTCATCCATCGCTTTGCCTAGCTTATTTTCCAATACGATAATTTCCTCCGGGGTCATGCCTTTTCCGTCATCCTCAACCGTTAATGTCATAACTCTTCCGTTGCATGTGCCCGTAATTCGCACCAGCCCCTCTTTAGAGACAGGCTCAATTCCATGGATAACCGCATTCTCGACCAAAGGCTGAAGAACCAACGGAGGAAGATCCCGTTTCCGCATTTGCGGTGGGATAAGAACTTCATATTGAAGTCTGCTCATCCTCATTTTTTGGATCTCTAGATAGTGAGTCACAAATTCCGTTTCTTCAGATAAAGCGACAAGATCGCGTTCTTGGCGGGTCGTATATCTGTAATACCGGGATAAATTATGCGACATACCGACGACAGCACCCATATTATCGAGCTTCGCCATACTCGTAATAAAGGAGAAGCAATTATAGAAGAAATGCGGATTGATCTGAGATTGAAGCTGCTTTAATCTGGCTTCCCTAACATGGATTTTTTCCATTAACACATTCTCGATCAGCTTCTGAATCTGTTCCACCATGCTATTAAACCTTCCGGACAGGAAGCTGAACTCATTTTTACCTTTGATCTCCACCCGCGCAGAGTAGTCTCCTTGCTTCAACCTCTGGAAGCCTCCAACCAATAATCTAACGGGCACCTGCACCTGCACATATAGTAGATAGGCTACGAGACAGCTCATTAATAACAATGCACCAATAGCAAAATAAAATAAGCGATTGGAGGTTTGGATTGGATGCAGTATTTCTGACAGCGGCATATAGTCGATCAAATACCAGCCCATTTTATCCGAAAAGACTATGTTTACACTGTAGGACTCACCATTAATGTTCACTGTACGATTTTCGCTTTGCTTCAACTGCTCTTGCTCCAGCCTATTTACCAATTCATTAGCTAGCAGCTTGTCAGCACTACGGTTAAAGATAAGTCCAGTACCCTGTTTATAATAAAAAGGATCTCTCCTGCCATCACTTTTAAATTTATCCAGCATATCTTCAATGTTTCGGCTGTCAAACTCCACCTTCATAATCGTATTGGCCTTTTCAGGAGTGAACTCTGACATGAAGGGGGTAAAAGAAAACCAAGAGAACACAAAATGGTCGCCATCCTGCTCAATGATCTTTTCTACATGCCAGCCTGACTTTACTTCCCGCTTCAAATCCTCATCCGAATATGGTAAAGCATCATTCTCTGACACCATTCGGTGGATCGACGGTGAATATAGATACAACTTACTCTTCCAGTTGGAGGAGCTTTCCTGAATACTGATTTTGGTCTGAATCCGCTTAATCAGATTTATTGCATCCAGGTTCAAATGTGTCCCCTTCAAATAAGTATCCTTTAAGCTCAAAATATCAGGATCATGAATGAGCAGGATCGGCCAGGAGGACAACAGCTCCATATTACTCTCGACTTGATTCTGAAAAAAACTGAGCTGATTGCTGTTCGAAGTATTTAACTCCGTACGTAGCACATCCGTGGTCGTCTTATTGGAATAGAAATAGAGGATCGTAATAGGAATCAGCATGATGACCATGATACTTACGATTTTGGTAAATAAATTATATCTATACACTTTCCTTCACACTCCGACTCAAATGTCATAGCCTCTATTGTACAAATAATCTTCATTAACGCATAGATAATTTCTCCCCGCACAATGAGGTAGACAGGTGATAGCTTGTTCAAGCACTGTTATCGTCCTCTCTATTGTAAAGGCTTAAATTATTACGCTATATGCTACGTACGAAACATTTCTGCAGTTTTTGCAGTCTAATGTATTGTTGAGACATACAAAAAGGGATGATCCGAAAGCCTCTAGGCATTCAGTCATCCCTTTATACTTTATTTAGTTCAATCTATACAATCAGAGTCTGTTCAGAGCGTTTGTGCTTTAGATTGTTGACTCGATATAAAGAATAAAGCAGTCCAGATCAACGCGAACCCGATAATTTGCGGTAGGGTGACGAGCTGCTGGAATACGATCCAGTTAATGATTACTCCCGTCATAGGAAAGCTTAGTTCAGCCAATGTAGCGAAGGAAGCTTTGGTAGTGCTGAGTCCTTTGTAATACATTAGCATACTGAGCAGTCCTGGCAGCAAAGCCTGCAGCAACAAATTAATGGCTATGGCAGCAGATGCACCAAATCCACCATTAATCTGCCAAGGAGCCCCTTCTAATGTGGTGATTACGAAAAGCAGCGGCAGCGCCATTATAAATCTTAGGGAAGTCACTGTCTCATATTTCATAGACCCAAGCAGATAACGTCCCATTACTGTCGAGCCACCCCATAATGCGGCCGCTCCTAAGGCCATCAGACTGCTAACACCGATAAAGTTGTTCACATGTCCGAATGGAATACTCCAGCCAAAGGTCAGCAGGTAGGTTCCTACCAGAGCCACAGTAATGAGGATCCCGAAATTTTTAGGCAGACGTTCTTTAAGAATTAAGGCTGCAAGACCGATAGCGAATATCGGCTGAAGCTTTTGCAGCAACAGCACAGCATTTAAATCCCCACTGGAGAGTGCCATCGTAAATAGAATTGTTGCCCCGGCAGAACCTCCCCAGGAAACAATTAGCAAAGCTCCAATCTGGCGGAATCCAATGCCTTTTAGCTCCGCCCGGTGACGCCAAAGAACAGGGGAAGCAGCCAAGAAAAGCACCACATGCTCCAAAAGAACAATTTGCGATGAGGTCAATGATTTTAAAAGGATAATACGAAAGAGCGGATCCACGCCCCATAGTGCTGCACCGAACACAACGAGCCAAAAACCACTGCGTAACGGCGACGTGCTGCTTACCTTATTAGCTGATGTTGAAGCTGTTACATTACTCATAATTCCATTCTCCTTGTCGATACAAACCCTCGATAAGAGACCAAAAACCCCCGAATCACCATAAAAGGTCGATTCGGGGGCATTATCAATAAAGACGTACAGGATAGACTCCTAGCGCCTTTATCTTATGATCCTCTCCCATCCGGACTTTACCGTCGGCTCTGGATTCACACCAGATCAGTCACTTCTCTGCAAGCAGAACAAGTGAGTCGCGGGCTTAGTTCGCTTTGAACATTACCGCCGGTTGGGAATTTCACCCTACCCCGAGAATCTTGTATTCCGTTGTTTTTTTCACAATCTCAGAATAAACCTCTTCTTGCCATTCGTCCAGTACTTTATGAAAATATACATAAAATTTTCATGTATTACAGCTTTTTATTACATATTTTTTTCGTTATTGTTCTACTGTCTCATCCACAAAAATCTGTATAATGAAATTATGTTTATTTTTCCATAGTTTAGGAATTTTTCTAAGGAGGTTGTTATGAAGAAATCATTTTGGATGAAGGAGTCATTCTGGACGAAGCTATTGTTCTCCTTTTTTGCGGTCGGAGTCATAGCTTTTTTAGGATTCATAGGTTCGATAATTACTGCGCTTTTCGGGGGGCTTATCTTTTATACTCCTCTTGTGGCGATTTTATCTGTGGTAATAGCCATTTACGTTGTACTCCTTATATTTGATTTGTTGTCCCGAAAAACAAGCAATATAATATTGCTATCCATCCTCGGACTTAGTGTGCTCGTAACCGCAGGATATGAGATCAAGCAAGCATATACTAACAGCATTGCCACGGTCGATGATCGGGAGGTCAATCTCGTACAATATGAACCCTTTGCTGAGAATACGAAAGCAGTGAAATTAGACAAACCTTCTGCCTATAGTATCGATAGCAATCCACCCAAGCTGGATGGTGCAACCGCACTTTACCCACTGTATTCAGCTTTCGTGCAATCTGCTTATCCTGCGGGCAATTATAAACCATATGATTTTCAAATCGGCCAAGTAATTTGCAGCAGCACACCGGAAGCTTACAAAAGACTAATTGAAGGTGAAACCGATATTATTTTTGTGGCTGCTCCTTCTCTTGCTCAGCAAAAACATGCGAAGCGAAAAGGCGTCGAGCTGAAGCTCACACCTATTGGGCGCGAGGCTTTCGTATTTTTTGTGAATAAACGAAACGAAGTGACTGGACTTTCTACCGCCCAGCTTAAAGATATCTACGCAGGCAAGATCACCAATTGGAAAGAGGTAGGCGGAGCTAATAACCGTATTCGCGCTTTTCAACGGCCAGAGGATAGTGGGAGCCAGACGATGCTGCAAAAGTTTATGGGAGATACCACACTCATGACACCACCTAAGGAAGACGTCGCAGATATTATGAGCGGAATCATTAAACAAACATCCAGCTATCGCAATTATAAAAATGCACTCGGGTACAGCTTCTTATTCTACGCCTCAGAAATGAATCAAAGCGGGGAAATTGCACTACTCGCCATAGATGGTGTTAAGCCCGACAAAGAGAGTATTCGTAGTGGACAGTACCCTTTGGCTACAGAATTTTATGCTGTGACTGCCGGAAGTGACAACCCCAATATTCAGCCCTTTCTAGATTGGATGCAATCTGCTCAGGGTCAGGAATTGGTAGAAAAAACGGGATATACTTCTTTGAAATAAAATATTGTTAGGGAAAGAGAGCTAACCCAAATGTTTGGGATAGCTCTCTTTTCGCTTTTCTACCGAAATTTTTCCTTTTTCACTCTAAAAGAGCGCAACTTTTGGAAACTATTGTCGTTTAAGAATTATATACGCTGAAACTGCATCAAAGGAAGAAAAAGTAAGAATTGCTAGAAACCAAGAAACGGGGATGGTAGGGATTGCAGATGAAGAAGTTTGGTTTTTTGGCGTTACTGCTGCTTTTGTTGGTGCTGGTTCATCCAGGAACTGGTTATGCCGGCTCTGCAGAGACACACATCAATCTAGACGGCAATGATCTTAAGATTTCTAAAGAAGCACAAGTTCAAATTGTAAATGGAAGCGTGATGGTTCCACTTCGCCTCGTTACGGAGCAGCTTGGTTATACCGTGAAATGGGATAATGTGACCAAGACTGCAACCATTGAGCAAAAGGGAACGACATTAAAGCTTATCGTGAATAATGCGATGGCAGAGGCTTCGGGGAAACAGGTAAAACTGGACAACCCTCCTTTTCTAAGTGGCAACACGACCCTCGTTCCTTTAAGATTTGTTGGTGAACAGACAGGAACTACTGTAGGTTGGGATAATGTGACCAAAACGGTCTACTTAACTTCTCCAGTGCCAGAGATTGGCGGAAGCGATCCGGAAATTACAGTTCCAGACACTTCTGTAACCGCACCCTCTGATAATGGATCCAACGGTAACACAGCAACCGACGGAAATTCCTCAACGGCCGTCACAAATCTTAGCTTTGTTGATAATAAACTAATCGTTGCGGTGAACGGTAGTGTAACACCTAATGTATTCACAATGACCGATAAAGACCGAATTGTCGTAGATTTACCGAATACCAGCTTTGGCGACAGCTTTCATCAGAACCTTTCTGTCGGAAAAAACCAAAGCGGGCAGTTGACGATTACCGAATATCCTAACGTCTCAACCATTCGTTATTCATTATTCAGTAGTTCTCCCTCTACGATCCGGATCGTGATTGATCTGAACAGCGCGAATAACTACAGTGTAACAAATGCTAACGATGGACTTATTATAGTGGATCTAAATGGGACAAGCACCACGCCTCCTGCAACCACTGTACCAGAAGTACCGGTTACAACGCCTCCACCTTCAACCGGCAACACAGACAAGAAGATAATCGTCATTGATGCAGGACATGGTGGGAAAGATCCTGGCACCGGAAGTAACCGAAAAGAGAAGGATTTCACCTTGCCAACAGCACTGAAAATTGCAGAACTACTAAAGAAAGAGCCAAATATTGAGGTTGTGCTCACTCGAAGTGATGATACATACCCGACCCTACAGGACAGATCCAACCTCGCCAATAAGGTAAAAGCAGATTTGTTCATCTCTGTTCATGCCAATAGTATCCCAGTGGGCAGTAAGAGCAATCCTAGTGGTACTGAGACCTATTACACACGTAAAGATAGTTTATTATTCGCGCAAACCGTTCATAAATATCTTACTGTTGCTACAGGTCTTCAGGATCGAGGGGTTCGTCAAGCGAATTATCATGTAACAAGAGAAACTAAAATGCCAGCCATTTTATTAGAATGTGGTTACTTAAGTAATACCAAGGACGAAGGATTACTCTTCACCGTGGATGTACAGAATAGGATAGCCGAAGCAGTAGTTCTAGGGATAAAGGAATATTTAGGTCGATAGAAAAAAGAGGAGCTTCAAAGCCACCAATTGGCTTTGAAGCTCCTCTTTCTATTTATTCATGTTTGTTATTCCAAACACTCATTCGTTCTCTTAGATTAGAAGTGTGCAGCTCTAACTGAATCCCATCTGGATCGAGAAAGTTGACTGTCCTGCCTACTCCCCTTTTAACAGGTCCTCTAATGATTCGTACTTCGTGGGTACGGAGTACCTGTACTGCCTCCTCGAAATGTTCTTCCGCTATACTAAAAGCAATGTGGTCTATCCCAATTACATTGCTCATTAATTCAATGTATTTTGGCTTTTCAATGAGGCAAATCCATGCGCTCCCCCATTCCAGATAAGCATCTGTATTCCCTTTGTGAATTAGCTGAAGACCCAAAATACCCGTATAGAAATTCAATGAACGTGATAAATCACTCACATTTACCGTCACATGATTAAATCCTTGAATTTTCATCCCCGTTCATCCCCTCAGACTTCTCAAACCAGAATAGAGACAATTCTCTTGCGTTTCTCTGAATCGGGATCTTGAGTTACTCGCATCTCTTCATCAAAGATCAGTGTAGGACGTTCTTCCAGATTATACTCAGGCCATGATAGCTCAGATGTAGCTGGGTTTCCACGATGAGCAAAGGCAATCCATGCCGCATGCATACTTTTAGCCAATTTTTGCATCCCCGGTGTAATTTCCGCGCCCAAGCGAGTTACATGAGACAAATTATTAAAAGCATAGACAATTTCCGCACCATGTACAGCTTTATTTAACAAAGGATGGCCAGGGACCGTCCCATCAAAACGATACATCCACACAGGCGCATAGGCCAATTGATTCTCAGCTAAGGATATAGAAGTACCCCAGAAATATAGATCCGTTAGAATCTCCGCCTGTCCTTCCCATGTAGAAGAATAGTGGCTGGCAACCTCCGCCAGACTTCCAGTTCCCATCATCTGCTCCAGCGCCTTGAGCGATTCATCAAAGTCTGCACCTGGTGTCTCTCCCCTGAAAAATAAATTACCCTCATCTCGATTGGTTCCAATCAACAACGGAATCCCCTGGGCCGATCCTTCTGCCACAGCCTGTGCAGGATCTATAGGAAGCGTATCCCCATCAATGACAGGCTGAAATAACATGCCTATTGAACCACCCGTTAATTTAATGGTCATTCTTGTGGCTGCGTCTATAATTTGTTCCGCTGAGAAAGTATTAAGTAGGCTAGTATCTCCATCAGGGGAAATGCCTAGTTCAGTAAGTAATGCTACAGCAATATCTTTTCCTTGCTGATTTGGCAAAGTTTGAGCAGCCCCACTTTGCATGATCGCTCCAGCAAATAATCCCTTTGCAGCAGGCATAGCCAGAAGGGCTGCGATACTCATACTGCCAGCTGATTCTCCAAATACCGTAACTCGCTGAGGGTCGCCTCCAAAGGCGGCAATATTATGCTTTACCCATTCCAGCCCGGCAATTTGATCCAGCAAGCCTTGATTAGACGCAAATCCATCACCAAGCGAAGACAGATGCATAAAACCAAACGGTCCCAGTCGATAATTAATCGTCACCAGGACTACATTTCCATTCTTCGCGAAGCTAGTGCCATCAAACTGTGGCTGACTTCCCGCACCTGTCACAAATGTCCCCCCGTGAATCCAGAACATTACAGGAAGTGCCTCGCCTGAGGATGCAGGTGACCATACATTTAAATATAAACAATCTTCAGAATGACGAGGTGTTAATCCACCGAAACGCGTACCTCTCGTATCCGCTGGCTGATGGCTAACTGGACCAAATTCAGAAGCATCTCTAATTCCGCTCCAAGCTTCTGGTGGCTGCGGCGCACGAAATCGAAGCTCTCCAACTGGTGGAGCGGCAAAAGGGATTCCACGCCAAACGTTCACGCCATCCTCCTCTCGTCCTTGAAGCTTACCGTAAGAGGTTACTGCTATCGGTCCTACCATTACATTTCACCCTTCCACATTATTCCTTATTCTCTTCAATCTGCTTATACAATCCGGACTGGAACCGGAACCATTGAAAAATATGTGTAAATACAACCTTGAGCACCGCGTAACCAGGAACTGCAAGGATAATGCCAAGAACGCCGAACATTTTGCCGGCAAAAATAATCACAAAAATGATCGTGATCGGATGAATCTTCAGTGTCTTGCCCATAATCTGCGGAGAGATAAACTTCCCTTCAATCAGCTGTACAGCCGTCCAAACGATGATCATCTTCAGCAGCATAAATGGTGAAGTGACCATGGCCACAATTAAGGCTGGTGTAATAGCAATTGCCGGACCCAAATAGGGAACAACTGCTGTACAAGCAGCGGCAATGGCAAGAACAAGTGAATACTCCAGACCAATAATCAAATAGCCAATATAGAGCAGCGCACCAATGCAGCAGCTTACTATTATTTGCCCTCGAATATAGGAAGATACTTGCGCGTTCATTTCCGACATTACCATCCGAGTCTGCGGCTGCAGCGCGGTAGGTACAAATTTCAAAATGTAATCTGGCAATCTTTTTCCATCACGAAGCAAGTAGAATAGAATAAACGGTGTCGTCACCACCGCCAGCACAATTTCCGTAACGGCTCCGACGAAGCTCCCTACGCCTGTTAGCGCATTATTCAGAAAAGAAGTTCCCCAAGCCGTAATTTTACTGGTAATTTCACTTAGGTTGGTTCCTATACTGTCTTGAACTTGACCAAAGAATTCGCTTCCCGTCAGGTTCATAAATCGTTCCTGGATCAAGTCACTATACCTTGGAAAATCGTCAATCAAACCAGATAACTGCGTTCGAAGAATCGGAATCACCATCACCAGAATCAACGTAATAATACCCGCAATTAACAGATAGAGAATGATGATTGCATACACACGTTTCATCCTGAATCTATTTCCCATTAGGTCTACTAACGGATTCAGCAAGTAATAAGCGATACCAGATAGTAACAATGGTGCCGCCACCGTGTGCAGTAATACAGATATAGGCGTAAAAATAAACGGTATCTTTGAAAACACCAGGATAGTTACCCCAGTTAACAATAAAATAAGTAACGTTACCACAAATTTATTGTTCAGAAAAAACTTTTTAAACTTCCCCGGCCACACCTGCAGCCTCTCCATCGAACCCTCTCCCCCATGCGCCACCTTATATGAAGTGTTATTTTATTCACTTTTTAATAGCATAGTCAACGTTAGGGGCGCAAGTCAAATTTGATATCTGTAATTCTGCCCGCCTCCACAAAACCAATCGATTGATATACTTTGTTAGAATCCGGGTTTTTGGCATCCGCTACGCCATGAGTTCTGTAATCGTAGTACTGTATTCTTCAGTCGCAAGCCGTAAATATCCTCCAACGTTTGCAGGCTTCTTTACGACAAGGCAGTGATAAGCCTCAAGCTTCATATATGTATGAAAAGTTTGTTCATCTAATTCACAAAAAGATTCCGCAAACAACTGCGCCGTTTCTGCATGATCATCCACTGTAAACCTCTTAAACATGTCTATTCCCCCTAGATCTTCCTTTCATTCAATCATGATCCTCTACTGAACTAAAAGAAACAACGTTGCCTTCCTGAAAAGACAAAAAAATACCGCCAGCGCATTGACGGTACTTCAATCATTTCTGCTTTGATTCCACTCAGCTGCGAAACTTCGATCTATGGACAGCTATTTTTTCTTCTTCCCTTTAGCTCCCTTGTCATCTGCAGCCATCAGCTGACCATCATAAGAATACAGCAGATGATCTTCAAGTCTCTCGCCCTGTAAATGCTTCCGTACTAGCGATTTCGCTGATTTAGGTGTGATCTCTTTATACCACACGCCTTCAGGGTAAGCGATCACGACGCAGGAATCTGAACATCTACCATTACAACGGGTTACCGTCGTATGTATAAGACTCTGTGCACCTTGCTTTTCAATCTCATCTTCTATCGCTTCAGCTACCTCTTCACCTTTGTGTTTCTTGCAGCTGCTACCATTACATATCAACAAGTGACTTACGGTTCCTTGTAAATTCCAAGTTGTCATGAAATCCCCATTCCTTTCATGCCTAAAATATCCCGTTAGCGGATTATTCTAAACACTATCATAAGAGCTATTATAGTCAATAGAAAGAAAGACTGGTATACTATAATTGAGAATGATTATCATTGAAAAGGGGATTATTTCTACCATGCCCATCCAATCCGGCGGGATGCCACATCATTCCCATCCTTTTTATATGCCTGTTAAGATTAGTAGCCTAACAAGTCTTTCCCACTACACAACCGATAACATCCCGGCTACGAATTCCTGTATTATGATTGTCTGGGAAGGTAAGGGGCAGCTTCAGATAGATGGCGAACCTCACAACCTCAAACCCGGAAGCATCAAGAATTTTGCTGCATCTTCTAATTTAAAGCTAGAAACTGAGCAACAGTTACAGGGGATGTGGATAGAGTACGCCAGTACGGCCAACCGTAATCAAGAGGATTATTTTCTAAATGACAGCTCCTCCTTACACCATGCCTCCACAGAATTGATAGCACTGTCAGGTGAGCTTTATAGTGCTTGGATACAACCCGATAATCGGAAGCCTTTTAAGGTCCAGCAATTATTCACTCAATTGATCGTGAATCTTCATCATGAGCTGGCTGCAACAAAGGAAACATCAGGAAGCTGGCTTGAACATGTATTTAAATACATAGAAGCGCATTACAACGAAGATATCACTCGGGAGCAGATGGCTACGTTAGCTGGGGTAAGCCCTGAACACTTCTCACGTACCTTTCGTAAAATTATGGGTCAAACTTTCAGTGCTTATATTACACTGTTAAGAATCCGCAGAGCGCAGCAACGAATTCTCACCAGTTCTCCCAATCTAACAACTCTGGCGCACGAGGTTGGCTATGAAGAAGGGACTTATCTCAGCCGTAAATTCAAGCAGCTTGTGGGCCTTTCACCTACAGCCTATCAGAATAAGAACAAAAAAATTGTTGCTTTGAACTACAATCACACAGCTATCCTACGAGTACTGGAAATCATGCCCCAACTCGGTGTTTATTCGGATTGGCATCGGAGCTTGGAGCAAGTGCCTGCCTCCAAGCAACTAGCGATGAACGAAGGTAGCTCTTCCCTATTTGATTCGATAGCTTTAGCAGAGCCTGATATTATTATCAGCTACAATATTCCGGAGAATAAGATCCTGACTCCAGTTGCTCCGGTCATTGAATTACCCTTTATGCAAATGAGCTGGCGAGAGCAATTTGGTTTGATCGCTGATGTGGTTAATCGGCGACAGCGAGCGGAAGAATGGTTAGGTCATTACGACGGGCTCTGCCATGCGGCCAATAAGAAACTGAACCATTCGATAGGATCGGAAAGAGGGACAGCCATCGTTTGGGAGCTTAGTTCCCGAGCAGCTTATTGTTTCAGTAGCAGTTACGGTAGGGGTTGTCAGATTTTGTACGGAGATCTTGGATTCAAGCCACCATCCATCATTATGGAGAACGGAATAATGGATTCAGGGTATCTAGTGTCATCTATTGAGGAAATCGGAACCTATCCTGCAGACTATATTATTATCACTAGCATCCCATCATCTTCTGAGGGAAGAAAACGCCTCTCTCGCCTTCTGCGTTCTCGTGATTGGAAGCAGTTAGATGCAGTCCGTAACAATCGGGTATACATCCTGAACAAGGGGGACATGTTCTATGGATTTGATCCGCTGTCTTCTCAAGCACAGCTTAAAGAATTGCTACGTGTGATGACATCATAAATATGCACAAACGAAGATCATATTCGTCCATAGTAAATAACCAGAGAAGATTGTAAAGTTCTTATTGAGAATGATAATCAATTACTATAGGAGGAACAACAAATTGTATAATCTACACAAGAATACTTCGAAACAGAATCATTGGCTTCTATTTCCCTTCATGCTGACGTTAATTCTAGTCCTATCAGCTTGTGGAAATTCCAATACTACGGTGGAGAATACAGGTGGTACCAGTAACACCAGTAATACAACAGCAGCAACACAAGCACCAACCGAAACTAGTCAAGAAGCAGAAAGTGCTGAAACCCCTACTGTCAAAACAGTCAGTACCGTAAAAGGTGATGTTGAAATCCCTGTTCATCCTAAACGAATTGTCGCTGAGGAATACTTGGGAAGTCTAATAGCTCTTGATACCATTCCTATCGGGGCTCCAGGCTTGACCTTAGAGAATATGTATTATAAGGAGGCTCTTACAGGTGTTACAGACACAGGAGCGTACGGTAAAATGTCACCTGAAAAAATCATCGCACTAAATCCTGACTTGATTATTTCGGGACAAGCAGAAAGCTATGAAACGCTTAGCAAAATTGCTCCTACCATCATTGTGCCTTACGGGGATTTAAAAGATGCTCATGCAGAATTAACCTATTTCGGAGAACTCCTTGGAAAGGAACAAGAAGCAAAGAATTGGCTAGCAGATTATGACAAACGGATAGCCGAAGCTAAAGCAAAAGTGGACAAGGTCCTCCCGGCAGATGCAACCTTCTCCATCATGGAAGACGGCGGAAAATCCATTTGGGTCTATGGCGATAACTTTGGACGAGGCGGACAGCCCATCTATCAAGCGCTTGGTCGCAAGCCGCCTACAGAAGTAGCAGCGGAGATTATGGAGAAGCAATGGGCGGAAATATCTAAAGAAGCGTTAACTAAGTATGCCGGAGATTATATTATCTTAACCTCAAATAACCTTACAGAAGCTGATTACAAGGCTGATTCATTTTGGGGCAACCTTCCTGCTGTCAAAAATGGACACCTCTATGTTTGGAAAGAAGAACGTTCCTGGTATTATGACCCTATCGCCGTATTAACCCAGACCGAAGAGCTGGCCGATTGGCTAATAAATAATAAATAATGCATGAGGAAAAGGGATGTCCGAAGCCATAGCGGCTAAGCGGACATCCCTTCTCACGCTTCAAATTTAACTTATTGTAGTGACTTCAACAACGTAACTATCTCATCCAACTGCTTGTCCAGCGCATAAGCATCAGAGAGATAATAAGTTTTGAGATCGTATGTGAACACATGACCCGCCTTAACAGCAGGTAGACTTTTCCAAAAGACACTGTCCAGAATGTCCAGCTTATCCTGCTCCACACCACGGCTGAAGCCTTGGAATATATAATCAGCTTCTCCTAGATATTCGGGCAGCGTTTCGAGAGAAAGGGAAGCCCAGCCCTCCTTAAAGGCTACCTCTTCGACAAGATCAGATGCATGCAGCCCCAATCCGTTGTATATAATCTCTCCACCACGCCCATATGACGAACCGTATAGATACAGCTCTTTACCGGCAATTTCAAAGATTGCCACCTTTTTGTCAGCTGCGATCAGATCGGCCAACTCAGCTTTCTTCGCTTCCAGCTTCTGATTGAAATCCGCCACCCACTTTACAGCCTGCTGCTCCTTGTTCAAGATTTTCCCGATCTCAATCAATCGTTCCTTATAGTCGTATTTACCCCAAGGAATAAAGACAGTCGGAGCAATCTTGGAGATTTGCTCATAGGTATCTTCCTGATAAGTGATAATTAAATCCGGTTCCAGGCTCGTTATTTTCTCCAGGGACACCGTCATGTCATCGCCCACTACTTCTACACCTGTAAGCGCCTCTTTGAAATATGGATGGTTCAAGATATCATTCCCAGCTACGGCAATGGGCGTCACCCCCAGTGTCAGAAGATCACCAATAAAGTCTTGTACCGGAATTACAATTCTTTGTGGATTGCGTGGGATCTGCACCGGACCTTTGTCGCTTTCGTATGTCCAGTACTCTGCATCAGCAGCCGGCTCCGTGCTGGCAACTACAGAATCATTAGTGCTTTTAGCCACATCAGCAGACGTGCTAGCTGGAGCATTCCCCTGATTAGCAGCTTGTCCGCATGCGCTCAACAGTAGCACCAGCGTAAGCACAACGGCTATCATGCTTGTTTTTCCTAACGATATTACTCTGTACAATGTAAATCCTCCTTGAGACTTTATATTATTATGATATTGATAATCAATATCATTTATATCCTTGTTTAATATACCGTCTCGGTGGGAAAACATATATACACGCTAATACATCAATTTGGCTATGGACGATTGTCAGCTTAATTTATGGCCGGTTAACAAATCTGTCTGTATCTCCAACTGACGTTCGAGTGCAAGCCCTTCGCTGCCCCAAAATTCCTCAAGCTTCAGGTAATATATGCGTTCATTCCTGTATGCTGTAAGATTGCGCCAAACCGTACTTTTGCTAATGCGTTTACGTGTTCTGGATATCCAGTCCTCACGTCCTGATACAACCACAAACATATGGTCAGCCGCATATATTGGCAATTCCGAAAGTGAGATGCATAGATGATCATTCCGCTCCAGAACATCTGACCTTACCTTGTCCGGTGGAGCTAACCCTAACATTGGATACAGATTGTACACACCTCGGGCTGTATGATTCCAGATATAAATACCGTTATCTTGCCTAATCTCATACACCGCTACCGTTTCACCAGATTCAATTAGGGAGGACAAGCGCTGCTTGGCCAAATCTATTTTCAAATGATAGTGCCTTATCCATGCCTCTGCCCTCTCCTCTTCTCCCAGCAGTCTGCCGAATAAACGAATCTGTTCTAAGCGGTCCATCTCATCACATTCCACCGTAACTAGTGGACCCAACTTTTCCATGTATTTAAGCTGACGGGGGCTCAGATAGGTCGGTGCAATGACTATATCGGCTTCCAGCCCAGACAAGTCGGCTTCCGCCGGACATCCCTGCAATTCAAACGATTGTACATCCGCCAGTTCAGGCTGCAAAAGTAATGAGTAGTTCATCACAT
The DNA here is from genome assembly GCF_002264385.1 of Paenibacillus sp. VTT E-133280. Taxonomy (NCBI): domain Bacteria; kingdom Bacillati; phylum Bacillota; class Bacilli; order Caryophanales; family Paenibacillaceae; genus Paenibacillus; species Paenibacillus sp. VTT E-133280. The sequence continues at coordinate 36,585 of NZ_NFUX01000046.1, read as the reverse complement.
CTTTTTCAACCGCGACAGGCTTAACACCCAGCGCAAGTAAATCCCCGAAAAATTGCAACGCTACTATCCGCTTCGGTTTGGGACGCAAACGGAAATCTGTTGGAGTCATCCCGGTGACTTGCTTGAATTTGCGGCTCAGATATAGTCCATCTGAATAGCCTACTTTTTGAGAAATTTGCTGGATTGTTGCTTGGCTGGACATCAAATATTTTTTCGCTTTATTCACTCTTAAATGAGTTACATATTCGGTGAAGCTCCACCCCGTCTGCTTGCGGAACCATACTGAGAAATAGCGAGGATTAAATCCCATCATTTTTGACATCATCTCTCGCGTGATCTCTCTTTGGATGTTCTGGTGAATATAAGAGAGCATTCTGAAATAAGAATTATCCGTAATGTCTGCTTCAGCATCAGCCTCTACGACCAGTTGATGTAGCTGATGCAGCAAGGATTGAATTCTATTTGCCTGTGCTTCTAAATTATTGGCAGCAACGCCTTCTAATTCACTAAATAAGCGGGTTATTTTGTTCGTTGTACGTATAGGTAAGATCCCGTTCGCTGGGAAAATTTCACGACAAAGTCCATAGATGAGTTCTTGCTCAGTGCTATTACTTAGCCCGTATACCTCATAAGAAATTGCGTGAATGGAGATAACCGTCTCTATTGGCACATCAATTTGATAAGTCGTACCTGCACTTAAAAAAAGAATTTCACCTATTTTAAGAGCTACAGTCTCTCCTTCAATAGTTATTAGAACAGCAGCTTCTATGGATGTCAGGAAGAGTGGGGACTGGGCAATCTGGAGATTACGGATGTGACCACCGCCGGATTGGCGTCTCCCAGCCTCTTTTAACATATAAATTCTGTGAACCGGGCTATTATTAGATAACTTCATTCCTGCTCCCTTCCAGATCATCAGGCTATTAAACCTTGAAATATAAAGAAAGCGCATAAGGCTTCTCTCCGCTCGAAATGGATAAGATACCCTATACGCTTCATATAAAATTCAGATTTTATAGTTTGAAAAGCCTCTATCCTTAATGGTCGTCAACGACACCAAGCGCCTTATTCTTCTCCTTGAACCGCTCATTATGAGAGGAAACATATGCAGCCTTAGGTGCAGAGGGGTCCATATACAGTTTAGCGCTGTTCAGCGCAAGAACTGCATCGGTAAAGGTGCCAGCGATTAACCGGACCTTACTGCTATAATCCACAAAGTCACCTGCTGCAAAAATACCTGGAAGATTCGTCTCCAGCTTTCCGCTCACATTCGCACACCACTCGCCCATATCAATGCCCCATTCCCGTAATGGGCCAAAATCGCTTTTCAGACCATGATTAACAATAACAGCATCTACTTCATACTGTTCACTCTCACCTGTTTCGATATGGCTGATCGTAACCTGATCAATGGTCTCCCCATTACTGCTGTGTAATTGGCTTACTGCGAAAGGCACGCGAACATTGACTGAAGATTCCTTCATACGCACAATATTTTTCTCATGGCCGCCGAACTGCTCGCGACGGTGCACAATGGTCACACTTGCTGCGATGGACTCCAGTTCATTTGCCCAATCCACAGCGGAGTCACCTCCACCAGAAATCAGCACTTTTTTACCTCGGAAAGGCTCCAGCTCCTGAACTGTATAATGAAGATTCGTTACCTCATAACGGTCGGCACCTTCAATCTCCAGCTTTGCCATTTGCAGAATCCCATAGCCAATAGCCAAAATGACCGTACGAGTCCAATGCTGCTCACCAGTAGCCGAGGTCAGCATATAAGTTCCATCTTCCAGACGCTCATGATGCGTAATCTGCTGCCCGAAAATAATCGTAGGATCAAACGTCCGTGCCTGCTGAGCAAGCTGATCTATCAATTGACGACATAGTACGGGTGTTACCCCACCTACATCCCAGATCATTTTCTCAGGATATACGAGCATTCTTCCTCCAAGCTCATCCTTCGCTTCAATCAACTTCGTCTTCAAATCTCTCATTCCACTATAAAAAGCTGTATACATCCCAGCAGGTCCGCCGCCAATAATCGTTACATCGTATAATTCCAGTTGATTGTTCATTATGTCCCTCCAAAAGTATATTCTATTGATGCCTTTAGCTTCTTACGCTCCAAATTGTGCCTCATGTAGTCGACTGTAAATTCCGGCAGTCTGTAGCAGTTCTTCATGTCTGCCTTGCTCAGCAATACCACCTTCCGCAACGACAACAATACGGTCGGCATTCTTGATCGTTGCCAATCGATGAGCAATAACAAGCGTCGTACGACCTTGTGACAACTCCGCAAGTGCTTCCTGAATCGCGGACTCCGTCTCGGTATCCAACGCCGATGTGGCTTCGTCTAGAATGAGAATCGTTGGATTCTTCAGGAACATCCGAGCAATAGACAGCCGCTGCTTCTGACCTCCAGAGAGCTTAACGCCGCGCTCCCCGATCATAGTATCCAGCCCAGCAGGCTGGGATTTGATCAGCTCTTCCAGTTGGGCGCGCCGTGCTGCCTCCCAGATTTCTTCATCGGAGGCTCCAAGCCGCCCGTAAGCGATATTCTCACGGATGGTTCCGTCAAACAGAAACACATCTTGCTGTACAATCCCGATGTGTGAACGAAGAGATTCAAGCTTCATGGAACGAATATCAATTCCATCAATGCTAATGTTGCCCTCACTTACATCATAAAAGCGGGGTAGTAGACTGCAAAGCGTTGTCTTACCCGCACCGGATGGACCGACCAGAGCAACGGTCTCTCCTGCTTGAATCGATAGATTCACATTTTGGAGTACGTTTTCTTTATCACTGTATGCGAAAGCCACATCATGGAAGGTTATATTCCCCTTAAGATCATGAACTGTCTTAGCGTCTACCGCATCATCAACATCCGGCTCCGTCTCCAGCAGTTCGAGATAACGTTTGAAACCTGCAATACCTTTGGGATAGGTCTCAATGACCGAGTTAATTTGTTGTAAGGGTCCTAAAAATACATTGGACAGCATCACAAAAGCGATAAATTCACCATAGGTCATTTGCTTCTGGATTACAAAATATGTTCCGCATACGAGAACGAATAACGAGACCAGTTTCATGAGAACAAAGCTAAAGGATGAATTCCAAGCCATAATTCGATAAGTCATCAGCTTCGTTATACGGAAGCGTTCGTTATTGACTGCAAAGCGGGAAATTTCATGATTCTCATTAGCAAAAGCTTGCACAACACGGATGCCGCTTACATTGTTCTCCACGCGTGCGTTATAGTCAGCAATGTCCGCGAACATGATGTGGAAGGCTTTAGACATTTTCCGGCTGAAGTACATGGATAAATAAATCATAAGCGGAACGATCACAAACGTCAGAATAGCTAATTGCCAATTGATACTGAGCATAATGCCGAACACACCCAGCAGCGTCATTACTGCTATAAAGAGATCCTCTGGCCCGTGGTGGGCAATTTCACCGATGTCCATCAAATCATTTGTCATCCGGGATACTAGATGACCGGTCTTGTTGTTGTCAAAGAAATTGAAAGATAACTTTTGAACTCGGTCAAAAAGCTTTTTTCTCATATCCGACTCGATATTAATCCCCAGCTTATGCCCCCAGTAAGTGACGACAAAATGCATAAAGGCACTGACAATATATATCCCCAGCAAGCCGAGGCATGAATAGAGTATCCATCTCCAATTGCCGCTTGGCAGTAGATCATCTACAACCCGGTTAACGGCTAACGGAAAGACCAGTTCAAGTAGTGCAGCAGCAATAGCACAAGAAAAATCAAGAATAAATAATCCCTTATAGGGCCTATAGTAAGCAAAAAAACGACGCAACATGTTAATGATTCGCTCCTTCTGGTGAGAGATCAGCCTACTTTCATCAAGATTTCGTACGGGCTAATAAATATAAAAAGTATGGTGCTCCAATTACTGCTACAACGATACCCGTAGGAATCTCAGACGGTTGAAGAATCCAGCGCCCAATGGTATCCGCTGTAATAACGAGTAGTGATCCAAGCAGTGCCGAGGTTGGAAGCATGAGTTGATGCTTCGGCCCAACTAACCGTCTCGCCAAATGGGGTCCGACCAATCCCACAAAACCAATCCCACCGCTGACAGCTACACTCGCCGCTGCTAATCCTACCGCAGCCGCAAGAAGCCGGAATTGTTCCTTCGTTACTGCGGCACCAAGTCCCACAGCCGTCTGCTCCCCTAGATTCAGTACGTTCATCACCCTTGCCTTATAGATGACATAAGGCACCAGAATTAGAATCCACGGTAAGAGTGACAGTACAAACTTCCAGCTTGTTCCCCAAATGCTGCCTGCCAGCCAGGTAGCGACGAATTGATATTTCTCTGGATCAAGTCTTAGCGTAAGCACGATCATAGCTGCACTCATCCCAGCTGCGACAGCTACACCAGTCAACAGTAAGCGCATAGGCGATATTCCTTGGTGCCGCTTATAAGCTAGAGCATAGATTAAGGCAGCTGTAAACCCTGCACCGACGAACGCTACCATTGGCAGCAGATACACTGGAGCCGCGGTTGCCGTAGGGTAAAAAGAAATTAACAGCATAACCATGATTCCTGCACCAGCATTAATCCCTAAAATACCAGGGTCCGCCAACGCATTACGAAAGACGCCCTGCATCACAGCACCGGATACAGCCAGACCTGCCCCAATTAGAACGGAAATCACAATACGTGGCAGCCGAAACTGAAACAAGATTAACTCCTGCTTGTCGGTTCCTTTACCGAACAATGTATTAATCAACTCCATAGGAGTCAAACGTATGTAACCTGTATTCATACTAATAATAAAAGCAATCACAATCAGTACAGCCAACAAAATCATGATCATTAAGCCCCGTTTGTTTTTGGCGGCTTCGAAGGAACCGAATGTCGTCTTTTCCATCATTACAGCTCCCTCCTTTCTTTACGTGCAAGATAAAGGAAGAAAGGTACACCAATCAGTGCAATAATAGCGCCAAGTGGCGTTTCATTAGGTGGATTAATCATCCGCGCAGTTAAATCTGCAAATACAGCAAGTAAACTGCCGAGGATCGCTGAACAAGGAATGATCCATCTATAATCCACACCTACAAAAAAGCGGGTCAAATGCGGAATAATCAGTCCAATGAAACCCACTGCACCAACTACGGCAACCGATGATCCAGCCAAAATCAATACGATTAATGCACCTGCCAACTTCACAAGCCCTGTACGCTGACCTAGACCTTTCGCAACATCGTCACCTAAACTGAGCATCGTGATCGATCGAGAGATTACCATTGCACCAATTAAAGCGGCCCCTATCCAAGGGAACATGATTTTGAGTTGAATCCATTTCGTTCCAGCCACGCCTCCCGCGTACCAGAAAGCTAAATCTTGACCGATATGAAAATATAAAGCTACCCCTTCACTCAGCGCCGACAAAAGTGCACTAAAAGCCGCACCGGCCAGCACCAAACGAGCAGGCGTTAATCCTCCCTTAGCAAGTGATCCTATTCCATATACCACACCCGCGCCTACGCCGGCACCCACGAAAGAATATAGAATCAAATACATAAACGATAAATTTGGAAAAAAAGCAAAACATAGTGCAAGCGCAAATCCTGCGCCTGAGTTGATACCCATCAGACCTGAATCAGCCAATGGATTTCGCGTCATCCCTTGCATAATGGCACCTGCAACTGCAAAGCTGGCCCCTACCATTGCCCCGCCAAGTACACGAGGTAATCTTAATTCTCTAATAATCTGATGATCCATGATCTCTGGATCAAAGTGAAACACAGCTGACCACACCACAGACAGCTTAATATCTGCTGCGCCGAAGGAGACGGAAACAGCAATTCCTAATAATAATAGCGCCAGACCGCCGACCAAGATGAATGTTGCCGCCCAAGGACGTGAACGAAATTCTCGTTTAACTACTCCCTTATCGGCTCCTATCCTGGTAGTTATCTGTTGATTCATGAATGCCACCCTATTTCTATGAAATTGATTCTCATTATCATTAGACTATTGTAAATTACATTTCCTAGGTTTGGCAATAGATAGATTTAATTGGTACCATTTAATTTATTGCATTGACAGAAATTCTAAGCTTTGATACAGTTCAAAATGATAACAATGATAATGATTCTCATTATTATCAATTGCTACATATACTTAGGGAGGTTTACCATGCTAAAAAGAAAGTCCCTTTTCCCCATCCTTGCACTCGTAATGTTATTGTCTGTATTTGTGACGGCTTGCGGGGGAAACAACAATGCTTCATCTAATACACCAACAGCGACAACTGAAGCAACAACAGCCCCGAGTGCAGAGGCAACGGCTGTTCCTGATGCTTCCGCTGCCGAAATGCGCAGCTATGAAACTACTAAAGGTACTGTTCAAATCCCAGTTAAACCTCAGCGTATCGTTACAGATTATTATGGTGGGGAATTACTCTCCGTTGGAGCTAACGTCATAGGCGTTGAACCTAGTACTTTTGATAACCCCTTCTTGAAAGACCTGCTCAAAAACACACAAGATGTTGGCGCTCCAGTCAACGCTGAGAAAGCACTAGAACTTGCACCTGATCTAATTGTAGTTATGTACGATGACAACTATGATGCTTTATCCAAAATCGCTCCAACCATTCATATTCCATACGGAACTGCTACTAACATCTATGAAACCGTAAAACTGTTTGGAGATATCGTGGGAGCACCTGATAAAGCTGAGCAATTCATTGCTGATTTTGAGAAAAAGGCTGCTGAAGGCCGCGAAAAGCTTAAAGATGTCGTGAATGAAAATGATACATTCGGAATATATGAGCTGACTGACAAAGGTGAGCTATGGACCTTCGGTAACAATGCGGGCCGTGGTGGACAAGCCCTTTATAATGCTCTTAAGCTGAAAATGCCTACTAAGAACAGCAATGACAACCAAACACTACAGCTATCCATGGAGCTGTTGCCAGAATATGCAGCGGATTACATGTTCCTAACTACTTATGATCCTGATAAAAAAGGTGATAAGCTGAAAGAGCTGAAGGAATCACCCGTTTGGAACGGACTCGCTGCTGCGAAGAATGATCATCTGTTTTACAACGATTTTGATACCTTCTATCGCTACGATCCTATTGCGATTACCGCACAGATTGATCTGTTCGTTGATATGATTCTTGAGCGCAACGAAAAAAAATAAAAATAAGAATAGACAAATAAAGAAACACCCCACTATTAGGCATTGCCTAAAGTGGGGTGTTGTTTTGAATTACGAAATGAATATTATCTAGTGTAGTTCTCGTACTGATCGCTTTTGTTTAACTTTTTGTACATATACTCATCATTCTTGAGCTTGTAGAGCTGACCCATACCCGCAAATACGAAAAATAAGACCAAGATCAATAAATACGCATAGGTGAGTTCACCAATATAGAAGCAAGTGACAATAGCAACTAGGGTTAAGATCAACAATGCCACTGCAATTCTGGATAAAATCTTTTTCAAAATGGAGCCCCCTACGTTTTTATTTGTTAATATTATCATAATTGGAATTAAATTCACAACTCCTATTATTCGTTGTGGGAACATCAAGCAGTTCGATATGAGCCAGCATCTTGCGAGTATATACTTTGGTATATAGATCATAAAAGAGCACTTGAAATAAAAGATAGCCCCCTCCTACTAACAAGCAAAACCAAAATGGCGCCAGAGCTACGGACATCTCAAACCTTGAAGAGCTGACAACATACACAGTGGCTAGCACAATACCTAATACATAAGGAAGAAAAAATAATACTTTTAAAGGACCGCCTATCATTTGAGCCACATCTTTAGAAGTTATTCCAATCTTATGCAACTTCCCGAATTTGATCTTCTCCCGCTCTAAATCAGTCTGGATACTGAAATGCAGCACTATACAAGAGGCACCAAAAAAGATTAGACCAACAAAGGTAATGACGAAGATTCCAAATCGACCGGACTCCTGTAACTGTAAATACTCACTTATTCTAGATTTTGTGGAAAATACGAGCGCCTCATGCCGTTCATTGCCATACCAGGACTTCGTATTGTCCTTATTGTATTTGGCTAAAGCCGCATTTAGCTTGGTATCTATATCTGCAGTTTTTTTCCAATTCTTGAAATTGAGGAGCTGAAGATTCCCGATCGCATCCATATTCTCCACTTTCAGCGCCACATAGTCATCCTCGTTTACAATAACATGAAGACCATTCATAAGATTCGGCACAGGGTTAAATACCATTTTAAATATAAGTCCTTGTGAGTACAACGTATGATTTCCAGAAGTAAGCTTCATTTCGAAGGTGGGCATCTCTGGTCTTTGATTCTTCCATTCTTCTCCTCGAGCACCTAAGGCAAGATTAAGAAAATGATCTTTCTCCACATGATAATCACTGCCGATTAATGTGTTGATGTTTTGATCCAAAAATATTTTGAAATAGAACAAATCAATGTATTCAAGCCTTTGATGTGAAATCAGAGGTGTAGCCCCATGATCCGTGATTTCGCTGAGTATCTCTGATGGAAGGCTGTTTTTCCCGAATACTTCTGCATAGGCAATATCATAAGGGTTGTTTTTTACAGGAATATTCTCAGCATCCCAAGTAATATAAAAGATAATGCCACTTAGAAAAACCGTAATGAAGACGAGGAAGGTGATGAGAGAAAGTACTATTTTGGAGCGTCCAAGAGTATAGTTCAAATCGGAGCTTAACATTAAATGCTTATGATAAGCTTTCGTAGATCGCGAAAAGATGAATTTCATCCAGTCACCAAGACCTGACAGCAGCAAATAGATCCCCACCATACTTACGCCCAGATTGATTAACATCATACGGGTATTATCAGGACTGTAATGAGTAATCATCTCATAAACGGAGATCGCCAGTAGTACAACTCCGATGATCCCTGTGATTTTACCATGAAGAAGGCTACGTTCTGCGGTTCTGGATTCTTTTAGAAGGCGTACAATGTTGTATCTCAGCGTTAATAATAATTGGATTCCAATCACAGCTATGTAAATAATCCCGAAGAATTTAATGGTATACAGATAACTTTCCAGCGTAAGTGAAAAAGAACTGTCCCCTATATTAACAAACAACGAGATGAAGAGAAAGAAAAGACCGGAGAAGACCGACCCTGCACCTAAACCCGTGAGAATCGAAGCTAATGCGATCATGCTATTTTCTAATAATATAATTCTACGGATATTGTGGCTCGTCATTCCAAGAATCATTAACAGCCCAAAGTCGCTTTTTCTAAATTTCAAAAAGGCCATTTGCGCATATCCAATAAATAGAATAGCAAACACTCTCATAACCAAGAAAGGAGCATATAAATTACCGGACACCATCCCATTCACTTGATAGGGGTCATTAAAATCAGGGTTCGTATACAGGGAGTGAAAAGCGAAAAATACCATAATCGTAAAGCTGCTGCATAGGAAAAATAACAAATACCTTCTAAGGTTCGCCTTGAAAATCTGAAAAGCCATTCTCCTAAAGGTCATCTCCTCCCCCTCCAATGAAGGCCAGATTCTCCAGAATCCTATCAAAAAATGCGCTCCGCTCTTTATTTTCCCTAGTAATCTCTAATAGCATCTTCCCATCTTTGATAAAGAGCACGCGATTACAATAGCTGGCCGCAAAAGGATCATGTGTGACCATCACAATTGTTGCTCCTTTCAGAGCATTCAGTTTGGCGAAGGTCTTCATCACTATACTGGAGGATTTGGAATCCAAATTCCCCGTTGGCTCGTCCGCAAAGATCACCTCCGGATCATTAATAATCGCTCTGCTAATCGCCGCTCGTTGTTGCTGTCCTCCTGAAACCATATACGGATATTTATCCTTCACCTCGCCCAGATCAAAGAGTAATAACGTCTCATCTGTCTTGGTATTGATGTCGTCTGCCTCTTGGTCATCCAGAACCATGGGCACCATTATATTTTCCCGTAGGGTCAGGCTATCCAGCAGATTGTAATCTTGAAAAACGAACCCCATTCGTTGCCGGCGAAACAGTGCAAGCTCGTTCTTAGACATCTCGCTTATACTAGTCTCTGCAATCTGGACTACCCCACTATATTCCGTGTCGATCCCGCTAAGGATATTCAGCAGTGTCGTTTTACCGCTCCCCGAAGGCCCCATAATCGCTACAAACTCTCCGCTGTCCACACTCAGGCTTATGCCGTTTAGCGCCCGAAACACATTCATTTTACCCTTGCCTTTATATTCTTTTGAGAGATTCTCTACCTCTAGAATAGGCATGCTCGCACCGTCCCCTTCATAGCTTGGAGGATTAACATTAAATGGAATTATGTTATTCCTGTAAATACTATAAAACTAAGTGAAGAGAACGGTTGTTAGATTGCTCACAGAACAAGAAAACTTGATTCCTCCTCTATCATTTCCGCTCTCGCAAGAAACAAAGACAAACAAAACCAGTAAAAGCAAGTCCTCCGATAGCTGCCAGTGAAAAGGAAAACGCCCTTACATAATCCGATAAATCTGCTTCCAAAAGAGGATGTTTCAACGAAGTGGAGAACAAAATACCGATTAGTGCCACCCCTAACGAGTTTGCTAAATACATAAATGTAGTGATCAGACCTGATCCTGTGCCCGTAATCCTTGCTGGTACTGAACTGAGCGTGACGTTGACTAGTGGTGTAGTAGCCATACCGAGACCGAAGCCATATATCAATAATATTAAAATATTTCGTGCGCCCAGTAGATGCGTTGCATCCACATTTAGCTCCCATATAAGCAATAAACTAGAGCATCCCATCATCAGTGCACCTATTTTAAGTACACTCATCCTCCATCTTCTGACCATTCGAGACGATATCAGAGAAGTCAGAAAAAAACCTATACCTATAGCCAAAAAAACCAAACTTGTATCTTGAACATTATAGTGCAAGCCAAATTGCATATAGTAGCTTAAAACAAAAAAGAAGGAGAACATGCCTAAATAAAGGACAAGCACGGTCGCCAGACCTACACTAAATGTTCGATGTCTGAAAATAGACAGATCGACTAATGGACAGTTCCCCTGCTTTCCTTTCCGATTTTCAACCCAGATAAAAGTAAACAACACGAATAAAGCTATAGTTAGACAGCCTGAGATCCACAATGGCCACCCTTGTTTTTGTCCCTCAGATAACGGATAGATCAGCAGGAATAAACCGATCAGCAGTAGGATGCTTCCCGTCCAATCAATACTGTGCGTCTGCTCGGCCCGTGTTTCAGGAACAATCGGCATTAACAGCAAGACGAGAAGTCCGAAAGGCACATTGAAAAAAAATACCGTCCGCCAACCGAGATCGAACGGATTCCAATTCACAATAGTGCCTCCGAGAATGAATCCGAAAGCGAATCCAATGCCAATCATTGCACCATAAATACCGAAAACAAGCCCCTTTTCCTTTGGCAGAAAGCTGACCTGAAGTGTAGACAATACCTGAGGCTGGATAAGCGCAGCTGCCATACCTTGTACGATGCGAATAACAATCAGAAGTGTCGGATCTGAGGTCAAACCACCCAACACTGCCATAATCGTAAATCCACTCACTCCGATAATCAGCAATCGTTTTCTGCCGTATATATCCCCAAGCTTTCCACTAATGATCAACGCCACAGCTAATCCTAGCGAAAATCCGGTGACGATAAGCTGTGCTTCAGAGAAGCTCGCAAGCAAGCGATTTTGCATTAATGGAAGGGCGACTTGAATCATATAAGTATTCAATGAAATGAGTAATGTTGGAAGTAGAATAACCCATAGCGCATACCATCGTCGCGAATCATCTTCTTGCATTGTATTACCACCTCTTCATAAAAATCTATGATACTGATTATCAATTAAAATAGTCTTTTTCTCTACCTGTTAAGGGAGATTTACTCCTTGATAAGGGAGCAAACACAAAAAAACCTCAAGCAGGCAGAATATAGCGTTCGGAACCAAACCCTATGTTCTATTGCATGAAGCCATCTGTAAGTACAAATTCTTCTAGATTCTATTTCGCTCCAAAGTCTGATGTTCGATACGTCTTAAGTACTCGCTTGGATTGCAGCCATAGTGCTTACGGAAGGTTGTCGTGAAATTGCTGACATTACTATATCCGACCGAAACGGCTGTTTTTCCTATATTCAAACCTTCTACCTCCATGTACCAAAGTGCCTTCTCCATCCGCTTTATACGAACAAGCTCGAAGATCGTCATGCCAAATAACTCACGGAAACCCTTCTTTAGCTTGAATTCATTGATGCCTACCCGCTTGGCTAACTCACGTATGGACAGCGGTTGTTCGAAATGGATTTGCACCAACTCATGTACCTGCTTTAGATTTATAATATCATCAGGCCGGAACGTCATACTCCCGCTCATAGAGCCGTAACCATCGGACTCCCCAAATAAAGTAATAAATTCAAGCGCTTTGCTCTCCATATATAATCGTCTCAATGTGCCATGATAAGTACAATGGATCATTTCAGAGACACATTTTCGAATCGCCGCAGTGTCAGGATAACGATCAATATTTCCACGATGATGTTTAAGCCAGGTCTCCATCTGCTGTTTCTCCGCTAGATCTCCGGCATAATACAGCAGCTCGCTAGGAGCTAGCCGTATTTCTAACAATTGATTGGGGACACCAGCTTTCTTCTCTTCATACACCTGAACATCCTCTAAAAAAAGAACATTGCCTGTTTGTTTCTCCGTATGACTTTCCTTGCCGTTCCATTCGCAATAGATTTCTCCACTCACGTTATAGCTTAGTTCGAACAACGGACAAGCTTCCTGAATATAGAGCTTCATATCTTGCTCGTAAGTTACATCCGTATACATGATCTCCATACCTGGACGAATCCGCGTACGTGTTATGCTTCCCTGACCGATATGCGAGGGTATGGTGAGATGATGTTCCCACTGGTTGTGCTCAACATGCCCTTCTATCCGCTCTGTAAATTGTTCAAAAAGATCATGAATCTCCAAATTCAATATTTTTAAAGCCATCGAAAGCCTCTCCTTCTTCGCCAATACAAATAAAGCCATTCACAACTCAAATGATAATCGTTATCATTTGTAAGTGTCAACATGGAATAGATCTATAGGAAATTTATCACCACCTGGGATGGTACCTAGGTTTACATAAAAAAGCGTTGGTGGATTTTCCTCCTACCAACGCCTTTGGTAATAATTTATTCATTAAAATTGTTCGTCCAACATCCCCGTAACCTCCATAATCTTCGAGGCTAACAAGAACGAAGGAACTACATAATCCACGCACCCGAGCTCAACTGCCGCTTCAGGCATTTCATTTACAATCGAAGTCTCTTGCGATTCTACAAGAATAGATTGGGCGCCAGCATGTTTGGCATTCAGCATGCCTCTCGAGCCATCGCTTCCCCTTCCGGTCATTAGAATCAAATGCTGCTTCAAGCTTTTCAGTCCAGAAATCGATTCGAACAATATATCAATGGATGGACGGTATCCGTTCACTGGGGCTTTCTTGTGAAGTTTGATTCTACATACTTGTCCTTGCTGAACTACGGTCATATGACAATTACCAGGTGCAATATATGCCGTTCCGCCATGTACCAATTGATCATCTTTCGCCTCAACCACCCGTACACTTGAGAATCGATTCAATCGTTCTGCTAATACTTTCGTATACTTGGGTGGCATATGCTGAACGATTAACAAAGGATATGGGAAGTTTGCTGGGAGCGAGCTAATTACAATTTCAAGCGCCTTCGGGCCACCAACTCCACATCCTATGGCTACGATTTGATCGAATTCTTCCATACACCCGTTCTTAGAATTGTCTTCTGCCTGTTGTCCTGTCATCACTTTCGAAACAGTAATATTGTTAAGAATAAGGGTTCTCAAAGGAATTTGAGCAGCTTGTTTGATTTTGAATATTAGCTCGTCTTTTATTTGGGATAAATCAGGTCCATGGAATTGTGTGGGCTTGGATATAAAATCTACAGCTCCGTTCTGTAGACCTGTGATAGTTGCTGTTATTCCATCCTTTGATCCTGAGCTTAGGATAAGGATAGGGGTTGGACGTTGTGACATAATACTAGAGAGCGCTACTAAACTATTCAATTCTGGCACTTCTATATCAATCGTCACGACATCAGGCCTAAGTTCTTGAACCATGCTAACCGCTTCGGATGCATTTCGAGCTGCTCCAATGACCTCGATAATTGAATCCTCCGCAATAAGGTTCGAGATCTGTTTACGCATCATTACTGAAGTAGCTACAACGAGCACCTTTAACTTTTGCACTACTTCTCCTCTCCTATCAATGATGATCCCCATGACACTGTTTATTTAACTTTAAAAATAGATACGAGTGCATTTAGTTCCTCCGCAAGCTGTGCTAACGCATTAGCCGTTGTTGCCGTTTCACTGCTGCTTGCCGCCATTTCTTCCGTTGCTGCCGATATACTCTCGATCGAGTACAACACCTCTGATGACTGCGCGGCCTGTTCTTCACTGGCAGCAGCGATTTCTGTTACTTTATGTGCGGTATCGTTCACCATAGAGAGAATATGATCAAAGGCTTCCCCATTTTTCTGTGAAAAAGCTACACCTTCGACTACAGCCTTCACGCTATGCTGCGTATTCTTCTGCATTTCTTTAATAATGTCCGTGACTTGCTTAGTAGCCTCACTGCTCCGCTCTGCTAGCTTTCTTACTTCATTCGCTACAACGGCAAAACCTCGGCCCTGTTCACCAGCACGAGCCGCTTCTATAGCTGCGTTAAGAGCCAGCAGATTTGTCTGTTTTGCAATATCATCAATGACCGCAATGATCTCACCAATTTTATCTGAGCCTTCTTCTAGTCTAGACATTTGGTTGTTAAGTAACGTCATCCCTTGAATGGAGTCAGTAACCACCGCACCTCCATCCTGAGCAATACGCATCGTATGATCTGACAGCTCTGAGGCTTGCTCTGCACTCTGAGCTACTGAATTAATCGCTTCAGACAATTCTCGGAACAACTCATTCATTGTTTGCGCTGCAGTTGCTTGACTCATGCTGCCGCTAGCTACTTCCTCAGTACTTGCTGATATTTGCTGTGCTGCCGCCGAGACACTTTCTGCAGAGGACAAAATCCCCCCCACAGTATGCCTTAAGTTCAGAACCATTTCATTCACAGAATTCGCAAGTTTGCCGATCTCATCCTTAGAATTCAGATTCGATGTTTCGCTTAAGTCTCCATTGGCTACTTTACCTAGCAGGCGCATCACTTGATTAAGAGGCCGTGCTATAATTTGCGAGATTAGATAGCCAAAACCCACGCTGATTAAAAGTGCAATGATAGTAACACTAAAGGTAATCAACCGAGAGGATTGATATAATTCATTCGCATTATCACTGGATTCCTGTGCCTGCTTCATATTGATGTCAATTAAACCTTGCAAGAAATTCGTCATCTCCGTAGTGGCCAGCTGTAAATCGCCTGTCAGCAAATAATTCGTATATTCTTCATTACTGATGATCTTCTTATCCAATTCAATTGCATGATCCACGCTGGTGGTATAGCGTTGCCAGATCTCAGGATAATCCTTCATTTTCTCTAATTCTTCTTCTCTCAATCTTGTCTTACTATATTTACTCATGATGTCTTCAATGCTTTGGACATTCTTATGTAATTTATCCCGATATTCTTTTTTCTTCACCTCGGTTTGGGCCATTGTATTTATATCCCGGATGTTTATTCTATTCGTTAAAAAAAGTTCATTCGCTTCACCGAGATAGGCAATCGGTGTTAAGCGATTTTTATACATATCCTCGATGGACTCATCCATCTTACTCAAATTACTTATTCCATAGAATCCTACAAAGCATAAAATGACTGATACCAACACAAATGCTGAGATTAGCTTCACTGCTGTTCTCAAATTATAAAACCATTTCATCCTTCTGCACCTCATTACGTTAGTCAATTTTTAGTAATTCTTAGGAACTATTTCATCATAAACGGTAAGCAGAATATGGTAACCGAAAATAAATGGCGTGAGCACGCAAAATTATTGCGCACCTCCGCAATGAAGCGCAAAACAAAAAATCCCGCCTCACTATCTAGTGATCGGGATTTCAATCTATAGGGTTGTTACGTATTTTCACAATGAATTAGTAAAATCTGATTCCTTCAATATTCCGAGCCGTTTAGCCTTTATAGCCGCTTCAATTCTAGATTTCACATTTAGCTTTTGGAACAAATTCGTTAAACTATATTCTAGTGACCGCTGACTCATAAGCACAATCTCCGCTATTTCCTTATTACTTTTTCCTTTTGCAATTTCCGTCAGCATTTCATGTTCTCTTTTGCTAATCATGGAGGTTGCTTGTTCATCATTGATCTCTAAACCTTTAGGAGGTACTTTTCTTAACTGCTTTACTAAGGTCCGCGGTAGAATGACTTCCCCTCTTAATGCACATCGTACCGCTGTAATCAACTGCTCTCTATTGGTTGTTTTTGAAATAAACCCAAAGATCCCCGATTCGATCATCAGGTTAAATTTGTTAGTAAATTCATATCCGGTGTAGATTAAGATAGTCGCATCCGCGTTCATTATTAATACTTGCTTCGCCAAATCAATCCCATTCACATCCGCGATATGAAGATCAAATAACATTACGTCAAAGGAATGACTACTCACCATTTCAAGCACTTCATTCGCTGAATTAGCTAGAGTAACCTTCATGTCTCCCTCTTGCTCTAATATCATTCTAGTCCCTTCCATAACAGATGGATGATCATCCACTAACAATATTTGAATCATGCCTATGACTACCCCTCTATCCAATTGTTATGCCGCATGATTAATCTGCAGGTATAGATATATTGACCGCTAATCCCTTTTTATCTGGCGAGTGAAATACTATTGTCCCATCCATACTTCGAACTCTTTCCTTCATCCCATAAATCCCCATACTTGTAAGTGAATCCTCACCAAATAAATTCATTCCGATTCCGTTATCTATATAATCCAAATGAATATGATTGTCTTCACTAGCTAAGGTGATGCGTACTTCTGTCGCAAAAGAATGCTTTGCTGCATTAGCCAAAAGTTCTTGCACAATACGGTACAGGCCTATAAGCACTTCATCATCTAACTTATGTGTGAATCCTTCAGACTCGAAATAAATCTGATAGTTGGTACGTAGCTGCGTAAATTCAAACAACGTCTCCAGCGAGGAGATAAGACCTTCATTGATTAATGCTGGAGGTCTGAGCTCGTTACAAATAATCCGAAGTTGATAAATAACATCTAGTAACCCTTCTGCAATCTGTTCTAGCAGTTCCCTAAGATCCCCATTGATGGACTTTTCACCTAACAGTAGATCCAACTTACGATACCAGATAATCTGTTCTTGAAGCGCTGAGTCGTGTAAGTCCTGAGCAAGTCTTTTTCGCTCATTCTCGGATAAATTAAACATAAATCGGAGCAGCCATGTAGGAGCCACTTGCTTGGAAGCTGCAAGCTCAAGATCCTTCGTTAAATCTTCGATAAGCAAAAAATGATCAAAAAGAACACTGACATAACGGGTAATCGTCTCAAGCCATACTCGAATAGAGCTTATTTCTAGTAAAAGCGTCTTCTCGTTAATCGATAGCAAGTAGCTTTTTCCGCGGGACTCCCCGATCTTGAGTGAATACCCTTGCTCCGTCTCGATAATTTCACATAATTTATCATAATTAGATTCAACTGCAATAAAATCAATATTTGTTATCTGCAGGGTATCTCTGACTTCTCTAAGCAACCGCTGTTCCATATGGCTAATCTTCATCACACCAAAAAGATCTTGGGAGAACTGATCCAGACTCATTTGCAAGCGAAAATACCGTTCCTCACTCTCACGAATAATCTTCTCTGTATGTTCTCTGTCCTCATCTGCTTTTTTTCGATCACTTATATCCCTAAATACAGAGATACATGCGACTTTTCCTTTGTACAAAATGGAGCTAGCTGTCACCTCCACATCGATGATCGTTCCATCCGAACGTACGACCTTTTGTTCAACAGGAAATAAGATTTTATAAGGTTCTTTATAGATTTCATGCATGCGTTCTTTCGTCAGCGACAGATACTCCGGATGTGCCCAATTGAAAATATTTTTACCAATCAATTGACTCTCATCGCAAACACCAAATAAACCAAGACAGGAGAAATTCACATAAACAAACTTATAATCGCTATGGAGAACGACCGCTTCGGGCGACATCTTTATCAACTGCTGATTGAGCTCCTCGCTTTCCCTTAATTCTCTTTCCATCCGGACTCTCTTAGTGATGTCTCTTGCTACAATTACAATGCTCATTACTTCTCCATCCTCACCTAGAACGGGAGTAGCAAGACATTCTAAATTTAAGATATAACCTTTTGAGTGAATAAAACGATTGTAAAACATCTTGCTTGCTTTTGTCCGAAAAATATTTGATATCTGTTCACGCAAGCTTTCTTGCTCATCTGGATCGATATACTTAAGTATGGTAGTGTCTTTGATTAGCCCTACAGGAATACCAATTAGGGTTTCGCAGGAAGGCGAGGCTACAATGAAATTTCCTTTCTGATCCAGTACCCCCATCATATCCTTCATGTTATTAATAATAAGTCTGTACTCTGCTTCACGCTGTGCCAGCTTATGTTCTACTTCTACTGTTGATGTTATATCTTTAGCGACCACAAAAGCACCCACAATACGACTATTCACATAAATAGGGATATTTTTCATAGTCCAGTGGCTCACTGTTCCATCTTTACGCGAAGAGGCAACAACATAGTGCTGAGCAGATCCCCGTACTGTTCTTTCAAAAAAATCCGACATCCTCAGTATATTTTCTACTCCAAATAGATTCATGATGGACAAGTTCTCTCCGACCATATTTAAAGCTTCTCCAGTAATTTGCTCTGCTGCGGAATTGATTGCCAAAATATTACCTTGCAGATTCACCTCGCATACGACGTCTGAGTTATAGTCAAATAAGGATTTATAGCGCTGTTCACTTTTGAGTAATGCCTCCTTCATTAACTTTCTTTCAGTGATATCTGCCAAGATCCCGTCTAGCCGAACAACCGCTTGGGATTCATCTAGACTGGGTATGATTCTGACCTGTAGCCATCGAGGCTCGCCACTTGCGTGGATAATCCGATATTCACTAAGTTGTGGAATCCCTTGACCAACCGATGATATTATCTCTTGAATCAGGGGGTTTTCTTCTTTATGCGCAATACGGAACCAAAAATCATCCTCTTTCGCCTGTTCAACGGAATAACCAGTGATATTGTGAACCGCATCCGATACAAACAATACTTTCTTTGCAACATAATCAAAAGACCAAATCGCCACGTCAAGGTTAGAGAACATCTGTTGATACAAAGAAAAGGTGCTTTCTAATTGAATTTGCGCCGTTTTTTGTTCAGTAATGTCCAGCATAATTCCATCTATTCGGCAAACCTTGCTCTCCTTATTCAGGATTGGCGTGCCAATACTTTGAACCCACTTCAGTCCTTTAGCAGGTAGTTGCATCCGATACTCAAGACAACTGATATGACCAGCATTTAATCTTTCCATGTAGGCATCATATCGATCAAGATCCGCTACATTCACAAGTTCCCGCAAAAAATTAGGGTTGTGCGGTTTAGTCTTACTTGTGCAACCAACCCATTCCTCTAAAATATTCGACATCGTCAGCAGATTTTCTTCCATATCCAAAGACCATGTGATCACATTCTCGTCACCGAGTGAATCCATATTGAGATCACCTCCACATAAAAAGCCCCCCCTTTTCGGGGCGGCTTTTTGTTCTAATTCGCTAATTTACAAGCGTCATTACATGAATAACTTTATCCTACTATTGAGCAATCTGCTCACGGATATTCTGCAATATTTTCTTCTCCAGCCGGGATACCTGCACTTGAGAGATCCCTAGACGACTGGCCACCTCCGACTGCGTTTGATCACGATAGTAGCGAAGATAGACGATCAGACGTTCACGTTCACTGAGGCCTCCGATAGCTTCATTTAATGCCAGCTTATCGAACCAACGCTCCTGTGATTCGTCAGCGATTTGATCAATCAGCGTGATTGGATCTCCATCATTCTCGAACACCGTTTCATGGATAGAAGTCGGTGGCTTATTGGCTTCTTGGGCGAATACCACTTCTTCGGGTGTAACCCCTAGCGCTTCCGCAACTTCACCAATCGTAGGCAGACGATCAAGCGTTTTAGACATTTCGTCCTTCATCTTACGAACTTTATTAGCCATTTCCTTAAGGGAGCGACTGACCTTCAAGGTGCCATCGTCACGAAGGAAACGCTGAATCTCACCGATAATCATCGGCACGGCATAAGTGGAGAACTTGACCTCATAGCTGAGGTCAAATTTATCAACGGACTTCAGGAGTCCAATGCAACCGATCTGGAACAAATCGTCAGGCTCATACCCGCGGTTCATAAACCGCTGCACCACCGACCAGACCAGTCGGATATTACAGCTTACAAGCGTGTCGCGGGCAAGACTATCTCCGGCCTGACTGAGCGCGATAAGACGTTTGACCTCCGCATCGTCCAAATAGGTCGGCGGAGCTTTTTTTGACTCTGCATCCATGGCTCCAACCCCTAATTGTATAAAGCTTTTTTCGAGACGATGGTTTTCTTCATTGAGATAGAAGTACCGTGTCCCGGTTCACTAGTGACTTCAAATTCATCCATGAAATTCTCCATAATAGTAAAGCCCATGCCCGACCGCTCCAGCTCTGGCTTAGAGGTATACAGCGGCTGTTGCGCCAGCTCCAAATCCTCAATGCCACGTCCTTGATCCTCAATGGTTAGATGTACCGTTTCGTTGTCCAACGATGCCGAAATGGTCACAATACCTTCCGGATCACTATCATACCCATGAATAATACAGTTGGTGACCGCTTCCGACACGACTGTCTTCAGATCATTCAGCTCGTCCATCGTAGGATCAAGCCGGGAAACGAACGCCGCTACGACTACACGCGCGAACGATTCGTTCTCCGAGCGTGCAGCGAACTGCACGTTCATGAAGTTACCAGCCTTACTATTTGTCATAACGCAACCTCCAAATCCGAGAGTGCAGTACTCTCGTCGTCATATAGGGGCATGATTTTGAACAGGCCAGACATTTCCAACAGCCGCTTCACAGGTGCCGTTGCATCACACACAACCATTTTTCCACCTTTACTGTGGATCAGTTTATACCTTCCCAGAATTACGCCTAGGCCTGAACTGTCCATAAACTGCAGTTGCTTAAGACTAAGAACTAAATGCGATACCTGACCACGCATAATCGCTTCATCCATATCCATTCTTACAAAATCGGCTGCGTGATGATCCAACTCCCCTGATAAACGGACAATCAACACACCCCTGTGATGCTCCATCTCCACATGAGAATTCATGCTTGCCACTCTCCTCTTCGTTGCTTTGAAAACTGACCTTGAAAGACAGTACCTATTCCCTTCAAGGACAAGGTTTTCTACGCGGCAAATCAGGAATCCTGCCTCACGACAAAACTAGAAGAAAACCCCTATGAATCTACAGAGTACATGGGGGTAATCTACAAAAAAACTGTTTTTAATCTACGCCGAACATCGAGCCAGTTGTGCGCTTAAAGAGCTTCCACCAGCCCGCTTTCGCCACAGCTTCCCCTGCTTTTAAATCATATTCCTTAATCACTTGGGTTCCTTGGTAGACCACCAGCTTACCCACAGATTGACCTTCAGCTACTGGAGCCTTCACGCTTTCCGGTAATACTAGTTCGTGGCGGATGCCTTCTTGAGTCACACCTTTTTTCAAAAGAACACTGTACGTCTCTTTGGCTGTTATCGGTAACTCGGATTTTACGCCCTTTTCAATCTTTAGGGTGCCGATCGCATCCCCTTCTTTGTGGATCGTGTGTACTTTATATTGCGAGAACAGGTAATCGAACATGCCTGAGACTTCACTATTGCGCGTCTTTGTGTTCGGCTCGCCTAGTACAACAGCGACAGCACGTAGACCATCTCTTGCTGCTGTAGCAGACAAACAAAATTTTGCCTCTGCAGTATAACCTGTCTTCAAACCATCAGCACCAGTGTAGAAACGCACCAGCTTGTTCGTGTTCACCAACCAGAACGGTTTGGTTGAATCCTTACGTAAGTAATCCTGATAGGAACCGGTATATTTTATAATTTGATCATGCTTCAAAAGCTCACGACTGATGACCGCAATATCGTAAGCTGAGGAATAGTGATTGGCGGCTGGAAGACCGTTGCAGTTGGCAAAATGGGTATCTTTTAGACCCAGCTCCTCTGCACGTTTATTCATCAGATCGACAAAAGCACTCTCTGAACCAGCTATTTTCTCCGCCATCGCCACAGAAGCATCATTACCAGAAGCCATAGCGATACCTTTGAGCATATCGTCTACCGACATTTCTTCACCAGGCTCCAGAAAAATCTGTGATCCGCCCATAGAAGCCGCATATTCACTTGTTCTCACCTTATCAGTCAGCTGCAGCCTTCCTTCATCCAGCGCTTCCACCGTCAGTAACATCGTCATAATCTTCGTAATACTTGCGGGAGGCAGCTTATCATGGCTGTTCTTCTCATAAATAACGGTTCCGGTACCAGCGTCCATCAAAATAGCAGAACGTGCTCCCGGTGCGAGGTCTACAGCGGCAGCATTACTGCCAGAGTCCTTGGTTTTTTCTTCTGCATAAGCGCCTGACATAGGTCCTAGAACCGATACAGCGATACAGACCACAAGCACAGCAAAACGCATTTTTCTCACAATGGTTCCCCTCCTGAACGTTAACCTTCATATCACAGGTACTGTGTTCCAGTTTCGTCAGAAAGGGTGGAAATTATTCCATTTTTAAGGAAATAACCACAATTATTTATCTCAAGAAGGAAGGATGTCATCAATTAAAAAAAGCCCAGCAGCAGTTGCAGAGCATTTTTATTATAGGGGAGATTAAATAATATTTCAAATTTAAAGTATTCCCATTTTTTTCGTTCTCATTTTAGGACTTTTAAAGGTAAATCGTAGGCTTTCACGAATGCTATCTATGAACCTATAACTGTCTTACAGAGGAGAAATACGAATGAACCCACTTGAAACTTATATTGAAACAGAAGCAAAACAGAACGATTTCTCAGGCGTAGTACTAGCAAAACAATATGATAAAGAAATCGCCAGCAGCTGTCACGGTTATGCCAATAAGTCGGATAAGCGCGAAAACAATATTCATACTCGGTTCGGGATCGCTTCCGGGTGTAAAATATTCACAGCAATTGCCGTCTCTCAACTGGTCGAAAGGGGATTGATTTCTTTCGAAAGCAGATTATCAGACTATCTGAAAAAGGTAGAGTTCCCTCTCTTTAGTTCTGAAATCACCATACATCAGTTGCTTACGCATAGCTCTGGGATTCCAGATTATTTTGATGAAACAATCATGGATGACTTCGAAGAATTGTGGAAGACACAACCTATGTATACTTTACGGCAGCTGGAAGACTTTGTACCGATGTTTCGAAACCTCCCCATGATGTGGACCCCTGGTGAACGATTCCACTACAACAATGCCGGATATATCGTGCTAGGTCTTCTGGTGGAGGATTTAAGTGGAATGTCCTTTTCCGATTATGTGGAGCTTCACATCTTTAAGCCTTGCGGAATGGAGCAATCCGGTTACTTTACGTCAGATGCCTTACCAGCCAACTGTGCACTAGGATACATAGAGGAAGAGAACGGTAGCTGGAGAAGCAACATCTATTCAATCCCGGTAAAAGGAGGCGCTGACGGTGGAGCTTTCGTTACCGCTCCCGACATGCAGTTATTTTGGAACGCGCTAATGAACCATACCCTTTTGAGTCCAGTACTCACTTCATTGTTGCTTACTCCCCACATACATGTGGATGGTGAAGGCTATTATGGTTATGGTGTATGGATCACCCTCCGAGAAGAAAAAGTGTTCAAGTTTCACATTATGGGC
The DNA here is from genome assembly GCF_002264385.1 of Paenibacillus sp. VTT E-133280. Taxonomy (NCBI): domain Bacteria; kingdom Bacillati; phylum Bacillota; class Bacilli; order Caryophanales; family Paenibacillaceae; genus Paenibacillus; species Paenibacillus sp. VTT E-133280. The sequence continues at coordinate 12,559 of NZ_NFUX01000046.1, read as the reverse complement.
TACGATCCCGGCGTTTCCTTCCGATCGGCTATCTATCCGGCTAGTGGAGAGACTGTGGTCGTATTATGTAATACAAGCAGCGGGGCTTCTCAGATTTTCAATCTTATCGATAAGCATTTTGTAGCTGCTCCGTCAAAAACATAAAACAGCGAGCCTCCTATTACGGGAGGCTCGCTGTTTTACTGTCTATTTCAGGTCTTTGTCATGACAATAATTATATTTCCTTGGCTAGTACCGTGTTACCCCATCCTTCGTAACAAGCGCGAATACCAGTGGTAATGGTGGAACCGATTCAGAAGTAATGCGGTAAGCTTCTAATACCTTGCCCTCAGCTTCCTCTACTTTCTTATCACTGGCATCATTGATATGCAATACTGCAAGTGTATCCCCAATCTCTACAGCATCTCCAACTTTTTTAGAGAGTTGAATACCTACAGCCAAATCTATTACAGATTCCTTGGTTTCACGTCCTGCACCAAGCAACATAGCAGCAATGCCGATTTCTTCTGCTTGAATCCCCTCAATGTAACCCTTAGTCTTCGCTTTCACTTCAATGAATCGTTTAGCAGCAGGGAGTTTCTCCGGATCATCGATTTGCGAAACATCTCCGCCTTGCGCACTCACGATCTGTTTGAATTTCTCCAGCGCTGTGCCATCTTCAATATGTGTCATCAGAATCGAACGAGCCTCCGCTTCATCCTTGGCTTTACCGCCAAGAACAAGCATCTGGCTGCCCAGAATAAGGCATACTTCCTGCAAGTCTTTAGGACCATGACCCTTCAAGGTCTCGATTCCTTCCTTAATTTCCAGCGCATTTCCGATCCCGTAACCCAGTGGCTGATCCATATCACTGATGATCGCAACGGTATTACGACCCAAATGGGTGCCGATATCCACCATAGCCTGGGCAAGCGCAATAGAATCATCAAGCGTCTTCATAAAAGCACCGCTGCCGGTTTTGACATCCAGTACAATGGCGTCTGCACCCGCTGCAATCTTCTTGCTCATCACTGAGCTTGCAATAAGAGGGATGGATTCAACAGTTGCTGTTACATCCCGAAGGGCATACAGCTTTTTGTCAGCGGGTGTAATGTTGCCCGACTGGCCGATCACGGCAGCTCCGATCTCCCCTACTTGATCGAAGAATCGCTCGCGATCCATCTCTACAGAAAAACCAGTGATCGACTCCAGCTTATCAAGTGTACCTCCTGTATGCCCAAGTCCGCGGCCGGACATCTTCGCTACGGGTACTCCAGCAGAGGCTACCAACGGTGCAAGCACCACGGTTGTTTTATCTCCCACTCCACCTGTGGAGTGCTTATCCACCTTAATGCCTGCGATTGGGCTCAAATCCACTTGATCACCGGACATCGCCATTTCCATCGTTAGATCACCGGTCTCCCGTGCGTTCATACCTTGGAAATAAACCGCCATGGCCCAAGCAGAAAGCTGATAATCAGGAACTTCACCTTTACTGTAACCCTGAATTAGGAAGGATATTTCCTCACGACTAAGCTCTCCACCGTCTCTTTTTTTCTGAATAATATCGACAGCTCTCATCTTACACCTGCTCTTCACGGACATTTGCGCGAGCAAATCCGATATATTTTGGTTTCGTCATATTAAGTACTTTTACAACCTGTTCATGCGTCATTGGCTCAATCATAATTTCTTGAATCATAGATATGACCTCCAGTAATTCAATATGAAGTATCCCAAATTACATTTTCGGAATAAAGCCTAAGACCAGTTTCAAGAAACGTTCACGCACACGTTCTGCAGTTTCCATCACCTCTTCATGATTGAGTGGTTGATCCAGGATTCCCGCGGCCATGTTAGTAATACAGGAGATGCCCAATACCTCAATACCTGCATGACGAGCAACAATGGTCTCCGATACAGTAGACATGCCCACAGCATCGGCGCCTAGCGTACGAAGCATTACGATTTCAGCAGGCGTTTCGTAGCAAGGGCCCAATAGACCTGCATATACGCCTTCTTTGAACTCGAAATTCTGCTGAGCTGCCGTTTCCTTCGCTACCTGGATCAGGCGGCGACTGTAGGCGGTCGACATATCTGGGAAGCGCACACCAAGTGCAGGATCATTAGGTCCTATTAAAGGATTCCGTCCAGTCATATTAAGATGATCCGTAAGAAGCATAAGATCACCCGGTGTGAAATCAGTGTTCACTCCACCAGCTGCATTCGTCACTAGTAAACTGGCTATACCAAGCTCTTTCATAACCCGTACTGGGAATGCCGTTACCTCTGGCCCATACCCCTCATACATATGAAAGCGGCCCTTCATCATCACAACTCGGCGGCCTTCGATCATACCAATTAATAGCTCGCCTTCATGTCCCTCTACAGTAGATACCGGAAAGTGAGGAATCTCATCATATGGAATGCTTACTCCATCAGTAATAAGGTCTGCTAGCACACCGAGACCTGAACCAAGGATCAATCCAATTTCCGGAGCCACCGGACATTTGTCTTTTATATAAATGGCTGCTTCTTGAATTTCTTTTTGTGTTAACGCGCTCATGGATGATCCTCCTTCATTGATGTTGCGGAGCAACCCGCAACCCTTTTATTGCAGTTTCGCTAAAAAGCTTGTCCCATACTGCGGCGCCTTCGCACCAAAGTTATCAGCAATGGTTGCAGCTACATCAGAGAAGGTTTCACGAATGCCCAAACTTTCCGGATGTTTAAACCGTGGGCTATAGATTAAGAGCGGCACGTATTCACGGGTATGATCAGTTCCACTATGGATCGGATCGTTACCATGGTCTGCAGAAATAATCAACAGATCATCTTCACCAAGCGTGGATAGAATCTCAGGCAACGCCTGATCGAATACTTCCAGTGCACGGCCATAACCTTCTGGATCCCGACGATGTCCATATAAAGAATCAAAATCCACCAGATTCGTAAACAGAAAACCGTCAAACGGTTGACGAAGCTGCTCAATAGTAACTTCGATTCCATGTTCATTGCTCTTCGTTGGATAAGAAGCTGTAACCCCTTCTCCTGTAAAGATATCGTTGATCTTACCAACCGCTATAACATCCTTACCAATATCAGCCAGCGCGTTCATTACCGTTGGTTCCGGCGGCTTCACCGCATAGTCATGCCGGTTTGGTGTCCGAACGAAGTTCCCTGGTTCTCCAACATACGGACGAGCAATTACGCGACCCACCGAGAATTCTGGAGCCATTGTCAGCTCACGGGCTATTTTACAAGCACTGTATAGTTCTTCAAGCGGAATAATATCTTCATGTGCAGCAAGCTGGAACACGCTGTCCGCAGAGGTATAGACAATCCAAGCACCGGTTTTCATTTGCTCTTCACCGTATTCAAAAAGAATCTCCGTACCGGAAGCTGGTTTATTACCGATTACCTTACGACCAGTTGCCGCTTCGAACTTCTCAATCAACTCTGCTGGAAAACCATCAGGATACGTATTGAAAGGAACCTCAATCTTCAGCCCCATTAGCTCCCAGTGTCCGGTCATCGTATCCTTACCTACAGATACTTCCTGCATTTTGCCGTAGTACCCTGTTGGTGAAGCTACAGGCTCTAGTGGTGGCAACGGAGCAATATTAGCTAACCCGAGCTTCTGTAGATTAGGAAGCTTCAAACCAGGAACACGATCCAATATATGACCAAGCGTGTGCGACCCAGCATCACCGAAATTCGCAGCATCTGGTGCTTCACCGATACCAACACTATCTAGAACAATAAAACCAATTCGTTTAAATGAGGACATTGTTGTCTTCACTCCTTTTTTAGTATAGATATTCTTTCGTACCAACAAGAAGAAACGGCTGTACCGTCTTCCAGAAGACATACGCTTCCGAAGCTAGCGATACAATGTACCGCTTATCAGGTATCCGTTTCTGCTAAAAGATAACCTGCGGATCATTCCCCAGTCTATCCTTTCAGTATGATTCCATCATAACCATCTTACTCACAAAAAGCATCTTTACAGCAGAATTATCGAGCTCTAGGATGGTGGCTCTCATATACTTCCTTCATATTCTTACGGGCTATACCGTTATAAATCTGAGTCGTCGAAATATCGGCATGACCCAGCATTTGTTGTACGGAACGCAAATCTGCTCCGCCTTCCAGTAAATGGGCTGCGAAGGAATGCCTAAGTGTATGCGGTGTAATATCCTGCTCAATGTTTGCTTCCCGCGCATATTTTTTTATGATTTTCCAAAAGCCTTGCCGGGTTAATCTTCCGCCTAGACTATTCAGGAACATGGCTGGTTCCTCCTGGTGATCACGAAGCAGCTTGTCCCGCATAAGTGAAGTGTAAGCCGATACACTCTCAGCTGCAAGGGTGCCAATGGGAACTACCCGCTCCTTTCCAGAAGTTCCTGTACAACGCGCAAATTTCATATCCGTGTGCACATCATCCACGTTAAGTGAGATTAATTCAGAGACCTTAATACCTGTTGCATAGAGTAATTCCAGCATAGCCTTATCGCGCATCCCTTGTGGCGTACTTACATCCGGCGCAGCCAATAATTGCTCTATTTCCGAAATGGTAAGCACCATAGGAGGTTTCTTATCAGGCTTCATGGTCTCCATGTCCAGTGTTGGATCCTGCTCAATCAAACGTTCCTTCAGCAAGTAATGAAAAAAAGCACGGAGGGACACTGCGTTCCTGTTCAACGTTGCAGTTGCTCGGCCAGCTCCGCGTAATGAGCCAAGATATAATATCACATGCGATCTTCGGATCTCATCAGGCTGACTAGCCCCCCGCTCTTCAGCGAACTCCAGAAACTGCGATACATCCCTACCGTAAGATTCCAGGGTATTCGGGGACAAGCCTTTATCTCCGGACAAATAATGTAAAAACGGCTGCAAGTGTGACTTCATTATTTCACGCTCCTGTCCTGGCGCAGCTACTCATAGTGACTTCCTGCAGCACATTCAGCATGAGGGCTCTGCAGATGTGTACATTTAGTATACGCTGCATGAATCCACCTTGTTTTCTTCGACATTCTTCTCGCTTGTTCCTGCTTCCTGAGAAGCTTTCATTCTCCATACCAGTAATAGAAGCGCAAACGCTGTCTTGTATCCAGACCATCATCACCACGATCGGCATGATCAAAAGCCCGAACAGCAGTGCCTTCAGGAATTCCATAATTCTCTATCGGACTGATCCATTCACCAAGCCAGCTCATAGCACTGTAAAGTAAATAGCTTAGAGCTACAAACATGATCATAAAATACAGCTTTCGAACGGTTTTGGGCACAGAAACGATCATAAGGACGCCTCCCTTTAACATACAGTTAAGATCTGCTCGTCCTTCACCTTATGCACTAAAACGGACTGATATGTATACCTCCAATAGACCAATCATTTAAAAAGCTCTCTCCGGTAAAAAAACCGGGGAGAGCTTATGAAGTGAATTTCATTATAAGATGACTTAGGACGGATTTCCGTTTGAATTATTCTTATCGCTACACCGATAGCATATCCCATGAAAATCAAGTCTATGATCAAGCACTGAGAAATTAAATTCTTTCTCCAATCGCTCTTCTAGCGGACCTAGCCAATCCTCGCGAATCTCATCCATACTACCGCATTGCACACAAATTAAATGATGATGATGGTGCTTCGCAGTATCTGTTCGCAGATCATAACGGGCGACACCGTCACCGAAGTTAATCTTTTCTACGACGTGAAGCTCGCTAAGAAGTTCCAGGGTACGATATACAGTCGCAAGACCGATCTCGGGAGCTTTCTCTTTCACGAGCATAAAAACATCTTCTGCACTAAGATGATCTTCCTCATTCTCCAGCAGCACTCTTAAGGTCGCTTCCCGTTGGGGTGTAAGCTTGTATCCTTGGGATTGTAACTGTTGCTTAATTTTGTCTATTCGAGCTTCCATTGTCTCCCTCCCCCTTGGAAAATTACCTCACCGGTCTTCAAACCACTTCTTCCATTATAGGGGGTGTCGCTTTGAGAAGTCAAACGCTTTTACTGCAAGCCCAAGGTAGTCACTGCTTGTACAAGTGAAGGTGTAACCCAGCGCATCATGATCGGCGTAACATAGGTCTCAAAGCTAGAAATGCCCAGAATCAACAGAGCCATCACAAGTGACAATATCGTGTACATCGTAAAAGGCCGAGTTATTGGCGTCCGGCGTTGTCCTAACACTCGGCTACGAATCATCTGCAAGGAAAAGGCGATCGCTGCTGCACTACTTACTAACAACACAGGGATCAGTACCAGATTGTGCGGAGCCACAGAGACTAGTGCGAACAGCATCCCGTGCCAAGAATATTGACTGACTAGACAACCGACTGTAAAGCCGATCAGTACCCCTTTTAAAAAATCAAGAATCAAGATTCCCGGCAACCCAATGACTGATAATCCAAGGATCCAGATCAGCCCAATCCATTTTAAGTTTAAGGCCGCTATACTCCAGTACGAATCAGGTGCTGCAGATAGACCCTGCTGATCAACCGTTACAAAGAAATTCCCTAGATAATCCCCCAGCTCCTGTTGCTGATCCATCGTAAGCGCACTAACGATAAGAGCTCCAAATACAACACCTACCAGAAATAATACGCCGACAAAAATATACAGAGGCGTCTGTTCCTTCATCATCAGCCTTAAATTACGCATCGAGACGTTCCCCTTTCCGGTTACATGTTACACCATATGAGAAAACGTCCCGCGATATGACTTGTCCTTAGGACAATAACTCTACTTTCCAGGTTGTACGACTTTACCGTATGTTCCTCCACCGCCTGCCGATAGCTCCAAAATTCCAGAGCGGGCCTGGACGATCATCGACGCCAAATCCGCACCTATAACGCTGGCAATTTCCGCTTCACCACAACCATGTAAAATGTTCATCTCAGTTCCAAACGCTTGCAGTAACGCGTTCATTTTCGCCTTCCCTAACCCCGGGATAAATTCAAGCGGAACCTGGTAATGATAGGGTGGACGATCAGCAGGTACTATCGGTGTCTTGCGGTCCGCAATATCTAAGATCCGGTCGAATACACCTCTAACCAGCTTAAGACTGCCACAATACTGGCAGCGTTCCGATGTGACATAAGCTTCGTCAATAATACTGCCACAACCTCCGCAGTAGGTTCGGTGGTATTTACCAAGCCGGGGGTTAAGTCCGAAATTGGCAGTTACCTTCCGCCCTTCCTTACGTTCTAGTGCGAGTCGTAGTTCAGCAAATGAAGGTCGTGCCAACGCCATGACATTATACTCACGGCCTAGTTTGCCCAGTGAATGCGCATCAGAGTTCGTTAGGAATGTGAAGTCATCCAGCTCAGAAAGATAACCCGCCATTTCCGAATCTGCACTCAGCCCTAGCTCAACTGCTGCTATGCGATCCAGATCAAAGATGTCTGCCATACGCTCCGCTGCACAGCCGTACAAGCCCTTGTGAGGCGTGAAAATATGTGCAGGGATAAGAATGCCTCCCCGCCCATAAATCTCATCCTGAAGCTCCCTAGCCGGAGCATACAGGCGCTGAGAACTTAGATTCACATTCCGCATATAGCGGCTCATCCACGCACTAAAATCGGTCATGCGCTCCAAGTCCGGCATGTAGGCAAGCACATGGCACTCTTTTCGCCCAGGCTCGCGGATTTCAATCTCTGTTCCCAGAATGATCGTAGTCCCTCGGTAAGCAATCCCTCCACCTTCAGCTAACGTCATCTCTCCAGATTCCAAGGAACGCTCCATATCACGTAGAACGCCAGGTGAATGACTATCAATAATACCGATCATTTCCAGTCCCTTGCGCTCTGCAGCCTCTTTGGCAATGCCTGCAAAGGTAAGCTCGCGGGAGCCGCTGATTTTGACCGCTTGTCCTTCCGACGTTCGTCCAATATGAACATGCAAATCGCAATAGAAGCTCTTCAGTTCAGTTGTTAATTCCATTGGCCAGTCAGCGTGTATAGATGCCAAGCATACACTGCCATCATCGTCTTCGCGTCCGCGATGCACCCGTCAGCCATATATTGATACGCTTCCTCCAGGGTAAGCTCCGAAACTTCTAGAAATTCGTCCTCGTCCAGGGACATATCCCCTGGCTTTGCATTAGTAGTCACATACAAATGAATAATCTCATCGGCAAAGCCGGGAGAAGTATAGAAGGATTTAAGCAATTTCAGATCTCCACTGTGAAAGCCAGTCTCTTCCTGAAGTTCACGACCAGCCGCAACTAATGGATCTTCACCTTTATCCAGCTTCCCTGCCGGAATTTCTACTTCAGTGCGTTGCATAGGCTGACGGTATTGCTCTACAACAAGCATTTTGTTGTTGTTTAAAGCAAGCACCGCTACGGCGCCGGGATGCTTCACAACTTCACGTGTGGCTGTATTTCCATCAGGCAGTCTCACTGTGTCCACCTGTAAAGAAATAATCTTCCCATCAAAAACAGGCTGGGTAGACAATGTCACTTCATCAAGCTCGGGTTTGCTGTGCAAATGTTGTTCTCCCATAAAGTTTCTGGTCTCCTTTTTCTCTATTGTGCATACGGTGTATTATAGCAAACTTAAAGGGAAAGAAGGAATTTCAGATGAACGAAATCTTCAGCCGTACAAGCTCAGCCGCAGTTACAATGGTAGGTAAACCGGAGGAAATCAAAGCCATCTTAGCTAGGTGGATAGAGCGGTATGGGCCCGATATGCCTCTCTCCTACATTCTCTCCCTAAAGGATCAATCCAAGTTCATTCCAACCAAAGCAGGGTAAATTCATTCTTTCCTTTAGGATTTAATCATACAAGTGCATCCGAATATAGGGGTGTCCCAAAAGCCAAGAAATGGCTGCTGGGGCACCTCAGTCTTTTTTTCGAGCTATGTTTTAAATCTTATACGCACCTCTTCATAAGGCTAAATCTGGCTGTATTAAACTCCCCATAAAAAATGCAGAGCAGCAATCCTCCATTTCGGTAGGATCACTGCTCTGCTATTTTATAAGACGGTTATCCCTTTACGCTTTCTTTAACAATACTCACTACAAGCTCAGCCACTTTAACGATATCTTCGGCTTTAATCCGTTCCTTAGTGGTATGGATATGCTCGTATCCTACAGCTAGGTTAATGGTCGGAACATCTAAGCCATTGAACACGTTAGCGTCACTTCCACCACCAGAGTGGAACAGACGCGGTGTAAGACCCATAGAAGTGATAGCCCGTTGTGCAAGCTGTACCAATGGATCATTTTCATTAAAGCTGAAAGCTGGATAAATAATTTCACTGCGGAATTCGCATTCTGCACCGTATTCGCGGACAGTGGTCTCCAGTGCTTCACGCATCGAAGCAATTTGATCGCCAACCTTTTCCTGCACGATACTCCGTGCTTCTGCATCCAATTGAACGTGATCGCACACCACATTCGTAGGTCCGCCGCCAGCGAATTTACCAATATTCGCAGTCGTTTCGTTGTCGATCCGTCCAAGCTTCATGGCAGCGATTGCTTTGCTTGCTACTTGAATCGCGCTGATGCCGTCTTCTGGATTAACACCTGCATGAGCAGATTTACCGAAGATTTGCATCGTAATCTTAGCTTGTGTAGGTGCCGCAACTGCAATCGCTCCGACTTCACCATTAGAATCGAGTGCGAAACCGAAGTCTGCATCCAAGTGACTCGGATCCATCGAGCGTGCACCCAGCAATCCAGATTCTTCACCCGCAGTAATTACGAACTGAATCTGACCATGTGGCAATTTTTGCTCTTGAATCACTCTGATCGCTTCGAACAGTGCAGCTAGACCCGCTTTGTCGTCTGCACCAAGAATCGTAGTGCCGTCACTTGTAATCCATCCATCCGCGCCGAGCGTAGGCTTGATATTTTGTCCAGGGACAACCGTATCCATGTGGCAAGTGAACAGAAGCTTAGGTGCAGATCCAACGTTCACAGCCGGCCAGGTAATGAACAGATTACCCGCTCCATGTCCAGTTCTTTCCTGGGAATCATCTTCGGTAACTTCTAAGCCAAGAGCGTTAAATTTGCTCTTGAGCACATCGGCAATCTGCCGTTCATTTCTTGTTTCACTATCAACTTGGACAAGCTCCATAAATTCTTGAATCAATCTGTCTTGTGAAATCACTGGACTTCCCTCTCTTTCGTGAATACGTTACAATGGTTGTACAGAAAGACCATCTTCATGCAATTAACTTAAACTAAATCTAAAGGAGTTACTCATGCAACGTAATAAATGGTTCAAAATCTTCATCTACGTCATGTTGTTCGCCATGATTGCCTCTACGCTCTTTATGGTTATCGAGCCTTTCCTTGCAGGTTAATATCTACACAAGGAACATTGATAATAGCGGCTAGGGACTCCCTTGCCGCTATTTGGCTTGCCTGTTAGTTCGTTATTCAACCTTAAACCATAGTGCCGAAGAACTCATCCTGCTCTTCATAAGGAAAGTGTCTTAGAAAATACGGAACCAATTCTTTGGCCACATCTTGAAGTTCAAAACGACGACCTGCACATTCTTCTAGGGAGGTTATTCCAAATTCAGTGATACCGCATGGAATAATTCCTTGAAAGCCGTGTCCAGATATCCCTTCAGAAATGTTAAAGGCAAAACCATGGCTAGTTACAAACCCTCTTCGGAATTTGCTTTTGTTAAACTTGACACCAATGGCACAGATTTTCTCGTCGCCAACCCATACCCCTGTATACTCCGGCTTCCGTTCCCCTACAATTCCGTAGGATGCCAAATAATCAATAATCACTGCTTCCAGACTGCGCAAGTACCCGCGTAAATCAACCTTACCTTCTTCACCGAGCATAAGGATCGGATAACCTACTAGCTGACCCGGTCCGTGATATGTAATATCTCCTCCCCGGTCGATTTCAAACAGCGCAATTCCTTTTTCTTTGAGCTGCTCTTCATCTAGAAGAAGATGTTCGGGATGATTCTGTGAACCAATAGTATAGGTAGGCGGATGCTGCAAAAGAATCAATCGTTCCGGTTGCTCACCAGCATCAATGGCGTGCACACTTTCCTTTTGCAGATCCCATGCCTCCCCATACTCCATAATAGGGTCATATGAAATCTGCAGCTTACGATTATCCGAAATATTCATACCGTCAGGTCCCCTTTTTCAGTCTCATGCCTGCACAGTTTGGCTCGTTATTATTTTTTAGTAAAGTTTCGTATCCGGGGTATATCCTTCGATGTTATCCTTAACGCGTTGCAAGAAACGACCGCAAATTACTCCGTCCAGAATCCGATGATCCAGCGACAGACAAATATTAGCCATTGATCGCACACCTATCATATCGTTTATGACCACAGGTCTTTTTACAATCGATTCAAACGTTAAAATCGCTGCCTGTGGATAGTTAATGATTGGATAAGAAAGAATGGAGCCAAATGAGCCGGTATTATTTACAGTGAAAGTTCCTCCCTGCAAATCTTCCAGACTGAGTTTGCCTTCGCGGGTTTTTTGTGCCAATTCATCAATCTCACGTGCCAGCCCGGCAATATTTTTCTGATCAGCCTTCTTAATTACAGGAGTGATAACCGAATCTTCAGTACCTACCGCTAACGAGATATTGATATCACGTTTGACAATAATTTTGTCTACAGCCCAGACAGAGTTCATAATCGGGTAATCCTTAATCGCACTCACAACAGCCTTCATCATGAAAGCCAGATAGGTTAGATTGATACCTTCTTTGCGCTTGAACTCATCCTTATGTTTATTGCGCAGTGCGACCAGATTAGTCACATCTACCTCAATCATTGTCCAAGCATGCGGAATTTCCGAGACACTTTGGCGCATTCTTGTAGCGATTGTATTCCGGATTGGTGTTACATCAATCAGGTATTCCGAACTGCTGCCTCGGCCACCCTCGACTTCAATTGTTGGAATACGAGGAGATTCACTCAAATGTAAACCCGATTGGCGAAGAGGCTCTTCCGTCTTCTTCTTTTCAGCTTGAACGAACTGAGGAGCAGGCGGTTGTGACACCGCTGGTGCAGGTTGACTAGCAGAAATCGAAGCTGGAGATGTAGCTCCGCCACTTTCGATGAAGGTCAGCACATCCTTACGGGTAATTCGACCGCCCATACCAGTACCCAAGACTAAATTCAGATCGATGTTATGCTCAGCCGCCAAAGTCTGCACCGCAGGAGAGTAGCGTGCACGCATCGTATCGCTAGCAGTTGAATTCGCATTTTGACCCGCAGCATTATTAGCTGCAACTGTGTTTGTGTTAGTCACGTTTACAGCAGCAGGTGCAGTCACAGGCACGGCAATACGACAAATGACTTCGCCGACATTGACAACCTGACCTTCTTCCGCCAATAGTTCACCCATAACTCCATCTATCGTTGAAGGCAATTCAGCATTTACCTTATCTGTAATAAGCTCACATATTGGTTCGTATTGCTCTACCGGATCGCCCGGTTTCTTCAGCCATTTGCCGATCGTCGCCGATACTAGCGATTCCGCCAGCTGCGGCATGATCACGTCAGTCAACTTTTGGTTGTCAGACATCTTTTCACTCCTTAAAAGTTTTACGAAGTAAAACTCACTTCGTAAGC
>NZ_NFUX01000041.1:0-65345 GCF_002264385.1 Paenibacillus sp. VTT E-133280 | reverse complement strand
AATATATGTGCTCATTTCATCGAAATAAAGATCCGTACGGTCCGTAAGCGGAACCTCACTACGAAGATGCATATGGATACGAGTATGGAACGGATGTACTCAGCTTGTAACTCTACCTCCAAGGACGCCGTCAGGCGTTTTTCTTGTTGAGCTATGGGAACTGGTGAACAGGATATAGACTTGATTTGGGAGATATTTTGCTGCAAAAGCTTTTTAGTAGATAATATCTGCCGGATTTTGATATACTTTAGGGGATGCTTTCACTTGAAGCGGACTGGAGCTAGACCTAAGATAGCTATTCATTCAGAAATGAAGGGGTATGAACAATGAGCAGAGCACCGATTTGAAGATAACCCCAGTGTAATTGAAGCAGAAGCAGGAATTTTATATATGAAGGGATATGTGTAATGAACAAAGCAATAGATCAGAAGCTGCAAAAGGAAGTGGACAGACGCAGAACCTTTGCGATCATTTCCCACCCGGATGCGGGTAAAACAACTTTAACGGAAAAACTACTGTTATTCGGTGGCGCTATCCGTCTGGCGGGAACGGTTAAGGCCCGTAAGGCGAACAAGCATGCAACGAGTGACTGGATGGAAATTGAAAAGCAACGGGGGATTTCTGTTACTTCCTCTGTGATGCAGTTTGATTATTTGAATCACCGCGTGAATATTTTGGATACACCGGGTCACCAAGACTTTAGTGAGGACACCTACCGTACACTAACAGCAGCGGATAGTGCGGTCATGCTTATCGACGTGGCAAAAGGGGTGGAAACCCAAACGACCAAGCTGTTTCAGGTATGTGCTAAACGTGGGATTCCGATCTTTACTTTTATCAATAAGCTGGACCGTGAAGGACGCAGTCCGTTTGATTTGATGGAAGAGCTGGAGCAGGTACTGGGCATTCGCTCTGTGCCTATGAACTGGCCGATCGGCAGTGGACGTGAATTGTGCGGCGTATATGACCGGATGAAGAATCAGGTGGAGCTGTTCCAAGGTGACGATCACTCCGTAATCAAGGTGCAAAAGGTTGACGGATATCGTGATCCAATCATTCGTGAAATGGCGGGAGAATATCTGCATGATCAATTGTGTCAGGATCTGGAGCTGCTGGATGTAGCAGGCGATGCTTTTGACTATGAAAAAGTACTAAGTGGTGAACTTACACCTGTGTTCTTCGGTAGTGCGATTAACAATTTCGGCGTACAGACTTTCCTCGATAATTTCTTGGATCTGGCACCGAAGCCTGAACCACGCCGAAGTACTACAGGTTTAATAGAACCTATGAATGAGAAATTCACAGGTTATGTGTTCAAAATCCAAGCCAACATGAACCCGGCTCACCGTGACCGAATTGCCTTCCTGCGTATTGTATCCGGTAAGTTCGAACGGGGGATGAGCGTGAAGCATGTACGTGCGGGTAAGGACATTAAGCTCGCCCAGCCGCAACAATTTTTGGCCCAAGACCGTGATATCGTAGAGGAAGCTTATCCGGGAGATATTATCGGGTTGTTTGACCCAGGTATTTTTAGAATTGGAGATACACTGAGCCAGGCAGGAGAATTGGAATTCGATGAGCTGCCAACATTCTCACCAGAGATTTTTGCTAAAGTGAGTATTAAAAATGCTTTGAAATCGAAGCAGTTCCAAAAGGGTGTCGATCAGCTGACTGAAGAGGGTATGATTCAAGTATTCCGCACGGTTAACTTCGATGATATTCTGCTCGGCGTAGTGGGACAGCTGCAGTTTGAGGTGTTCGAGTACCGCATGAAGGGTGAATATGGTGTCGATGTTCTGTTGCAGCGTATGCCATACCAGTTTGCACGTTGGATCGTAGATGATGCTAAACCGGATGCGAGTAAATTCCGTATTAACTCTACGCTCGTTACAGATAAGAAGGGGAATTTTGTTGTCTTGTTCGAGAACGAATATGCTATGCGGACAGCGATGGATAAGAACCCGACAGCTACGTTCCTAGAGATGGCTCCAAAAGCATTGCTATAATTAAGGATATAAGCTAGAACATCCTAAATGTTAATAAAAAACCTCCGCTTCCAACGTGCAATTGCACGCTGGAGAAGCGGAGGTTTTTGACTAGTTGCGGCTAGTTATGACGTGATATTCCCGGGAGTAATCGTCTCCAGGTGATCATGCAGCATAGACACCAAATTATCTTGCTTAGCGGTGTCTAAGTCCTTCCATATCATTTCAAACACGGCGCCAAGTCCCGGGAGTGCTGCTTCCGGTCCGTCTACCGAGCCTTCAATCATATGCCGCAAATCTTCTTCAGATTGACCATGCACTTTATGAATAATCGCCTGGCGTAAGTCAATAGTAACCGGCATAAGGTACCTCCTTTTTGAAATATAGTGATATTCACGTCGTTTTAATGTACCCTGTATAGATGCTGGAAATTCAAGTTTTTGTTCAAATATAAGTAGTATAAGTTGACACTATACATCATTCTTATATTTTTGCGATAAACGATTGTCATCCATAAAGCACGACCATGACGTTTCTTCTTGGCTTATGATATACTGTTTGAGATATAGAAATGCTACAGGAGGTACATAAGACATGGCCAAAAAACAATATGCCATCATTGGCATGGGGCGTTTCGGATCCAGTGTTGCGAGAGCACTCAGCGGTATGGGGTTTGACGTACTTGCGATTGATGCGGACGAGCAGCGGACACAGGAGATTTCAAATATAGTTACACACGCTGTATCTGCAGATTCAACGGATGAAGAAGCGCTACGCGCACTTGGTATTCGCAATTTTGATGTGGTGGTTGTGGCTATTGGAGAGGACATCCAAGCAAGCATTCTTACCACTTTAATCCTGAAGGACCTTGGTGTACCAGCAATTATCGCAAAAGCAAAAAGTGAGCTGCACGGCAAAGTATTAGGCAAAATTGGTGCAGACAAGGTGATTTATCCTGAACGGGATATGGGAATGCGGGTTGCGCATCATTTGGCTTCGCCTAATATATTAGATTATATCGAGCTGTCGCCTGATTATAGTATTTTGGACATGAAGGTATCCGGATCGATGCTCGGGAAAAATCTACAAGAGCTCGATATCCGTGCAAAATATGGCTGTAACGTAATGGCTATTCGCCAAGGTGAAGAGATGAACATCTCCCCACGCGCAGAGGATCGATTGATCGATGGGGATATCCTTGTAATCGTTGGGCATAAAGATAACCTGACGAAGCTGGAGATCGCGTATCAGTAGGTGAGGGGTAACGTAATCATCAGGTTTATAGGGGAGTAAAAGAGAAGAAGAACAAAGACAAAGATAAAGAACAAAGATATAAGAGCAAGAATAAATGGCAAGGCATAAGAAAGGAAGACTTTATGGAAATCATGTCTCCGCAAAATACGCGGGTTAAAGAGTGGGCCGGGCTGCAAGAGAAAAAGCACCGGGACAAAGCTCGTAAATATATCGTAGAAGGCGTTCATCTTGTACAGGAAGCGCTGCTGGCTGAAGCAGATGTGGAATGCCTTGCTTATGACTTAGACAAGGGAATGCCCGCTGAACTCAAAGGGCTTCTTCAGTCCGTTCAGGGCATGGATGTGATTGGCGTATCAGCGGCGATCATCTCGAAATGCAGCAGCACTAACACACCGCAGCCAGTGTTCGCCATTGTGCGGAAGGAACAGCAGGCGGTAGCGGCTATCCTAGCGAAGAAGGATAGTCTGGTGGTTGTCCTGGACGGCGTCCAGGACCCCGGTAATGTCGGCACCATCATCCGCAGCGCGGATGCTGCGGGAGCAGACGGAGTGATCCTCGGCCAAGGCTGTGCCGACCTTTATAATCCGAAGACCATCCGTTCAACGATGGGCTCAATGTTCCATCTCCCGGTGGTGGAGGGAGATTTAAGTGAGATTTTGCCACAGGCCCGGGAAAATGGGACACTGCTGGTGAGCACTTCGCTGCAGGGTGAAGAATCATGCTATGAGCACGATTTTCACGGCAGCCAGTGGCTGCTGATTGGCAGCGAGGGTAAGGGGATTTCGCCGGAAACGGCGCGTCTCGTGGACAAGAGTATCATCATTCCGATGGCGGGGCGGGCGGAATCGCTGAATGCGGCGATGGCGGCGACGATTTTGCTGTTTGAGGGAATGAGACAGCGAGAGGTTTAAGCTGTTTCTAATACAGGAACGGACGATAAAAAACTGCAAGCTCATGATTGAGTTGCAGTTTTTTTTGTCGTTTTAAGAAGCCTGCTCAAATTGGCTATTGTAAAGCTCTGCATAGAATCCGTTTCGAGCCAGCAATTCCGCGTGGCTGCCGCTTTCCAGGATATCGCCGTCCTTCAGGACCAGAATCACATCAGCGTTCTTGATCGTTGAGAGCCGGTGTGCGATAACGAAAGAGGTTCTGCCTTCCATAAGCTTATCCATCGCCTGTTGAATCAGCAACTCTGTACGGGTATCCACTGAGCTTGTAGCTTCATCAAGAATGAGCATGGGAGCATCTTTCAGCATCGCGCGAGCGATAGTCAGCTGCTGCTTTTGTCCGGCGGACAGATTAACCTTATCGTTCAGCACGGTGTTGTATCCGTCACTTAAGGATTTAATGAAGCGGTGCAGGCCAACGGACTTGCAAGCCTCTATAAGCTTCTCGTCCGTTATGTTCTGCTGATTGTAAATCAGGTTCTCTTTGATGGTACCTTCAAACAGCCAAGTATCCTGCAGGACCATACAGAACAGATCATGAATATTTTCTCTCGTCAGGCTGCTGATCGGCGTATCATCGATGTAGATTTCTCCGCCCGTCAATTCGTTGAACCGGATGAGCAGATTGACCAGCGTAGTTTTGCCTGCGCCGGTAGGACCAACGATAGCCACTTTCTGGCCAGGTTTTATATTTGTCGAGAAGTTATTGATAATCAGTTTTTCTGAAGTCTCATACGCAAATTGTACTTGATCAAATTTTACTTTACCTTTAGCAGTTGGCATTGTGTTCTCTTTGTGGCTCTCGTCTTCCATTTCCTCAGCCTCCAGAAATTCGAACACGCGTCCGCCAGCTGCAGATGCAGCTTGCAGACTTTGCGCGGCCTGGGCAATCTGGGACAACGGCTGGGTAAAGTAACGTACATACATAATGAAGGCGACGATAACCCCAAAAGAAATCGTGCCGTTCATGGCGAGTACACCACCAACGATACAGACGGCAACGAATCCTAGATTACCAATAAAGCCCATCAGGGGTGGCATCAGCCCAGAGAGGAATTGCGCTTTGAAGGCGCTGTTCTTCAGTCCCTGATTTAATTCCTGGAAGGTAGTGCGCATCTGCGCTTCGCCATTATACGCTTTAACTACATTATGTCCTGTGTACACTTCTTCGACATGACCGTTGATTTTACCTAAATACTCCTGCTGGCTAGCAAAATATTTCTGTGATTTCTTCATAATGACCACCATAAGGCCAAAGCCGATGATCGTTGCCACGATAGCGGTAAGGGTCATAATTACATTGGTCTTCAGCATCATGACGATCGAGCCGACGAACATGGCTATGGCGGTCACGACATTACCAATACTCTGATTCATCGATTGCCCGATGGTATCTACATCATTCGTTACCCGGGATAAAATATCACCTGTGGCCGATTTATTATAGTAGGAGATTGGAAGTTTGTTCATTTTATGAGCCAGATCAGTTCTTAATTTCTTCGAGACCTTCTGGGTAATAATCGACATGATCAAGCCTTGCGAGAGTGACAACAACGCACCGACGCCGTAAATTACGACGAGGGTAATGCCAATGGTAGTAATGCCGTCCATATCGATGCTGCCGGCAAGACCAGCTGTAATTTTGTCGGTGATCTCGGAGAGTTTGTCCGGACCGAATAACGTGAGCACCGTTCCAACTGCCGCGCAGATTAGCGCAATCACAATAACCGGGACATATTTACGGCAGTAGCGGAGCAGCTTGATCCATGTATTCTGGCCTTTATTTTTGGTTTTCATTATGCAAGCTCCTCCTTCGTAAGCTGAGAATAAGCAATTTCCTGATAGATGTCGCAGGACTGCATTAGTTCGTCATGGGTTCCCATACCTGCGATTCGTCCGGCTTCCAGCACAATGATCTTGTCGGCATCTTTAATTGTACCAATACGCTGTGCAACGATCAGCATCGTTGAATCATTCGCGTCTTTCTTAAGTTCACTGCGCAGTTTGCGGTCAGTCTTATAGTCAAGCGCGGAGAAAGAATCGTCAAAGATTAATATTTCTGGACGCCGGGCAATCGCTCTGGCAATCGATAGCCGCTGTTTTTGCCCGCCAGACAGATTCGTTCCGCCTTGGGCGATATGGGCATCATAGTTCCCCTCTAGCTTTTCTACAAATTCAGAGGATTGGGAAGTGTACACTGCATCTACAATATCTGAACTGAGGACCTGACCGGATCCGTTCTCACCAAATGCAATATTGGAGGACACTGTTCCGCCAAATAGAACAGCCTTCTGAGAGACATAGCCCATTTTATTCCGCAGCGCTTGCTGGTCGTATTCTCTGACATTGATACCATTTACCAGCACTTCGCCTTCTGTAGCATCATAGAAACGGGGAATGAGGTTAACAAGTGTACTTTTCCCGCAGCCTGTAGATCCGATAAAAGCAACCGTCTCCCCCTGCTTCGCCGTGAAGCTGATGTTCTCCAACACATATTCCTCTGCATCTGGATATTTGAAGCTAACCCCCTTGAATTCAATTTCATCTTCTCGCTTCACAGGGAATTGAGTTACTGATCCATTCTTCAAGCTAGGTACTGTTTCTAGCACTTCATTGATACGTTTAGCCGATACTTGAGCACGGGGCAGTAGAATAAAGATCATAATCAGCATCATAAAGGCCATAACCACTTGCATGGCATAAGATGAGAATACGATCATATCTGAGAACAAGCCCATCTTGGCGGTACCCTCGGCTGCTTGAATGAGCACTGCACCCACCCAATAGATGGAGAGACTGAGTCCACTCATAATCAAAGTAATACTTGGCATCAATAGGGTCATTACATTGTTGGCAAATAGGTTGGTACTGGTAAGCTCGTTGTTAGCTACAGCGAACTTCTGTTCTTGATATTCCTCGGCATTATACGCCCGGATGACACGAAGACCGTTAAGATTCTCTCTGGATACACGATTCAGATTATCTGTAAGCAGCTGCAGCTTTTTAAATTTAGGCAGGACGAGCACGATACAGACTGCGACAATAACTACTAGCAATGCGACCGCAGCACCTGTCGTAAGAGTCCACTCCCAGCTTTTACCCGAAATCTTGAGTATCGCCCACACTGCGAGGATTGGTGCTTTCACGAGTAGCTGTAAGCCGATCACAATCAGCATTTGTACTTGCGTGATGTCATTCGTGGATCGGGTAATTAGACTGGCTGTTGAGAAGTTGCTGATCTCCTCCATGGAGAAGGACTGCACCTTATCGAACAAATTGGAACGCAGTCTTGCAGACAAGTCGGCCGCTATTCTCGCAGCAATGCCCGCTACAACAACCGAGGTCGCCAGACTGCCAAGAGCACAGAGTAGCATCCAGCCTCCTGCGACAAGAATTTCATTCATTTCGCTTCCTGGTGTCTGGATCAGCCGGGTAATATCACTCATGTAGTCAGGCAGTTCTAAATCCAGCCAGACTTGAGCGATGATGAACATAAGGCTGATTCCGAATAAGAACCATTCTTTGGGTTCCAGATTCTTGAGTAATTTCAACATAAGAATGACTCCTTTGTATTAATGATGCTCTGATTGTAAAGGAGAATAATAAACTGAAAGTTAACTTTTGCTGAAAAAAATGAAAAGCCCTGAAAGAACCCAACGGTTCTATCAAGGCTTAGATGAGGCAGGGAGTAGCATCGTAAAGGTTGTTCCCTGCAGCGGAACACTGTCGCAGGTGACGGTTCCGCCGTGCAGTTCAATGATTTTTCGGACTATCGTAAGCCCCAGGCCATTGCCGGCAGAAGAGTGAGAGGTATCTTGCTGATAGAACTTGTCAAAGACTTTTGGAAGTGCACTTGGACTGATGCCTACTCCATTATCACGGAATGTAATTTCGACCTGATCTTTCAACCGCCTCATGGTCACTTCGATTTCGCCGTGCTCTGGAGTAAATTTAATCGCATTGTCCAATAAATTCAGCCAGACCTGGTTCAGCATCTCTTTATTTCCGGGTACCATATAGTCCTGCACGTTGGCTTTAAAGGATATATGTTTTTTCGTAAGGTTAGTATGCTGCAGCAGGACGCATTGGCGAATTTGTTCTCCAACATTGAAGGGCTGCCGGTCGCTTAATATCGCCTGTGCCTCTACTTTGGAGAGGTTCAGGACATTGGAGGCCAGAGCGGCCAAACGGGTAGATTCCTCGATAACAATATCTAGGTATTCATTTCGTTCATCCTTGCTCAGCTCATCATCCTTCAGGATTTCAGCGAACCCTTTAATCGACACAATCGGAGTACGGAATTCATGGGAGAAATTGTTTACAAAGTCTGTACGCAGAATTTCAATACCACCTAGTTCCTCAGCCATCCGGTTAATATTCTCGGAGAGAATTTTGAATTCTGGAGGGTGCTTGAGCTGCAGCCGCATAGAGAAGTCCCCTCCGGCCAACTGGTCGATCGCATCAATAAATGTGCGGATTGATTTCAGCATCCTGCGACTGGTAATTACCGATGTGACGGTACCGATAATGGTGCAGGCAATCAATATAATCAAGGTTAGGATTTTTTTGTCCTGGAGAATCCGTTCATCCAGCAGGCCGAAGACTAAGGACAGATAGGTTAGGATTCCGGTGATTAGCACTGTAATAAGGAAAATAATAAATACAGCAAGCGAGAAGTAGATCGGCAGGCTGATTTTGTTGCTTAGCTTTTTAATCATGTTCTCACCGCCTTGTATCCGAGACCGCGGACGGACACAAGTTCGAACTCCGGATAGTTCTCAAACCGTTTCCGCAAGCGGTTGATATGCACATTTACCGTAGTGTCTGTAGTTTCGCTGTCCATCCCCCAGATTTCGTCCATCAATTGGATTCGAGTGAAAATGCGCTCTGGATAGGATAGAAGCTTATAGAGGAGATGGAACTCCTTCTGAGGAAGTGTCTGTTTTTCATTGTCTCGAATTACTGTTAACGCATCGAAATCAAGAATGACTTTACCAACAATAAGCTTCCGGGCGCTTACAATCTGCGAGCGGCGCAGAAGGGCTTGTATTCTCAACAGCATTTCCTCTATATCTACAGGCTTGGTCATATAATCATCAGTTCCGTGACGGAATCCTTTTTTCTTATCTTCTGGAAGCTGTTTGGCCGTTGCCATGAGGATCGGGATCATGTTGTTGGCATTCCTTAGCTCTTCGGCGAATTCGTAACCATCCATTCCAGGCATCATGATATCGAGGATAATCAGATCAATGTGCTGGACTTCAAGAACTTCCAATGCCTGAATGCCATTCTCGGCTGTTAACACTTCATAACCTTCCCGTTTCAGGACAGCGTTCATCAGCTTTCTGACATGCTTATCGTCTTCCACAACAAGGATCTTAATCATGGTTTCACTCCAATTCTTAGCTTAAGATTTCATTGCATTCTGAGATTGGGCAGACTTAGTTAGGTTGTCTCCCGTTCAATCAGTTGAAACGACAGTGGCTGCAGCTCCATGTCCAGTCCAAGCAATGCAGGAGCCAGCAAAAGAAAAGCATTCTCTGCCTGTCCCGCAATCGGATTCTGAATAGTGGTTATTCCGAGCGTCTTCGACAGCTTTGAATTGTCAAAACCAACGATGGCGAGGTCCCTTGGCACATCTAGCTTCTGCCTGCGAGCTTCGCTGAGAACACCTACCGCCACCAAATCATTGGCGCATAGAATGGCATCCGGCGGTTCTGGTTGTCCCATGAATGTCTTCACTAATTGCTCTCCGTCTTGAATTCCATAAATAGTGGTGTAATACCATTTCTCGAGGACGGGAAGATTATATTTGGACATGATTTGTTCGTAGGCTAATCTTCGGCTCTGAGTATTAATGCTGCTAGGACGGCCAAAAGCATTGGCGATACGTTTATACCCTCGTTCTATCAAATGCTCCAGAGCAAGTGCATATCCATCATATTGGTTCATGGCAACGGAAGGGATTTCAGGATGGTCCATGCGCTGCCATGACACGATCGGTCCGTATTTGCAGTAGGAAGTTATGACATGTTTATCGTTAACAGCGGTCAAAATAAGCAGGGCGTCGACTCTTTTTTGTTTAAGATCTTCGAACGCTTGAAGCTCTTTTTGCTTATCTCCGCCAGTGGTATAAATAATCGTCTGATACCCGTAATGGCCGGAAATTTCGACGAAGCTGTTCATAAAGCACAGAATAAGCTCATTTAGGTCTAAGGTAATCATGCCGATTTGCTGAGTTTGGCCTTTCGATAAAGAAATAGCATTCCGATTGGGAACATAGTCCGTCTCCTTCATGATGGCGAGAATTTTCTCTCTTGTCTCCTTGCTGACATGTGGGGAATCGTTCAGAACTCGGGATACCGTAGCTTTAGAAAAGCCTGATAGCTTAGCAATTTCGTCAAGAGTAGACATCGACTTCTCTCCTTTGCATGATTAATGCTTGACATGTAACGCGTTCCAAGAGTTAGGATTCGGATTAGAGCAGTAATCCTATACTATCACAATAGCAAAGGCGGGAAGAAACATGAACTTACAATTTCCAGAAGGATTCTTATGGGGCGGTGCTGTAGCTGCTAACCAGCTTGAAGGGGCATACCAGGAAGATGGAAAAGGCTGGTCTACCCAAGATGTTATGCCACACGGAATTAAATCTGCTCCTACAGAGGTTCCTACCGACGATAACATGAAGCTCATAGGTATCGACTTCTATCACCGCTATAAAGAAGATATTAAGCTGTTCGCAGAAATGGGCTTTAAAGTATTTCGGACATCTATTGCCTGGTCCCGAATTTTCCCGAAAGGGGACGAGCTGGAGCCGAATGAAAAAGGCCTGCAGTTCTATGATGATCTATTCGACGAGTGTCATAAATACGGTATCGAGCCGTTAGTAACGATTTCCCATTATGAGACTCCGCTGCATCTGGCACGAGAATACGATGGATGGGTTAACCGCAAAATGGTAGATTTTTACGAGCGTTATGTGCGAACGATCTTTAATCGTTACAAGGACAAGGTTAAATATTGGCTGACCTTTAACGAGATCAATTCCATTCTAGAGTTCCCATTTATGAGCGGTGGGATCAACACGCCATTGGAACAATTGAGCAAGCAGGATTTGTATCAGGCGATTCATCATGAGTTCGTAGCAAGCGCTTTGGCTGTGAAGATCGGCCATGAGATCAATCCTGATTTTAAAATAGGATGTATGGTGCTAAGTATGCCGATTTATCCACTCACTCCTCATCCGGATGATTTGAACCGAGCGATGCAAAGTGATCATAAAAATATGTTCTTTGCAGATGTTCATGCTAGAGGATATTACCCGGGATACATGAAGCGTTACTTCAAAGAAAACGGAATTCACATTCATTTTGAGCCAGGGGACGAAGAAATTCTCAAGCATACCGTGGATTTCATATCGTTCAGTTACTATATGAGCACTTGTGAAACGGCTGATCCAGAGAAACAGATCAGAGGGGAAGGGAACCTGTTAGGCGGGGTGCCAAATCCGTATCTGGAAGCGAGTGATTGGGGATGGCAAATCGATCCGCAGGGCTTACGTTATGTGATGAATATGTTCTATGACCGATACCAGAAGCCACTCTTTGTTGTGGAAAATGGTCTGGGTGCCGTGGATCAGCTCGTTGTAGATGGAAGCGGTGAAAAGGTGATAAACGACGACTACCGGATCAATTATTTACGAGATCATCTGGTACAGGTGGCGGAAGCGATTGCCGACGGCGTGGAAGTTATGGGGTATACAAGCTGGGGCTGCATCGACTTGGTCAGTGCAACAAGCGCCGAGCTGAAGAAACGTTATGGCTTCATTTATGTGGACCGTCATGATGATGGTTCAGGTACGCTGGAAAGATTCCGCAAGAAGTCCTTCCATTGGTACAAAGAAGTGATTGAATCTAACGGGCAGAGCCTGTTGTAATAGCGAAAGTCCTGATCGTCAAGATCCTCTTGATGATCAGGACTTTTTATTATGCAAATTATGGTTATCGTTGACATGGCTAATGGGACATGTTAATTTGTAAGTAATAAATTAATCGGATATCAGGATTGCTACTGCATAGCAGGCAAAACCTAAGTTTCATTTATGTTTACGGGAGATTTCTCTCTCGTGCATGGATGTGATTTAGGTTTTTTTTCGTTCACTGTGTTCCGTGATTAATTGATCTGATCTGTTACCGAAGGGGTGTACGAAAATGAGTTATGAGCAGCTAGGTAAAGACATTATTCAATCTGTCGGTGGGGAGAAAAATATTAATAACGTGATCCACTGTGCCACTCGACTAAGATTCACACTTAACGACGAACAAAAAGTGGATAAAGAAAATCTGGAGAAAATGAAAGGGATTATTGGAGTGGTCAGCAAAGGGGGACAATTCCAGGTTATAGTGGGTACCCATGTAGCTGATGTTTATAAAGAGATTGCTAAATCCATATCCCCTAGTAGTGACTCTGGTGAGAAAAAGGTAAAGAAACCGCTAGGGACTCTGATTTTTGATGTGATTTCTAGAAGTTTTTCACCACTGATTGGTGCCTTAGCAGGTGCGGGTATGTTGAAAGCGCTGTTAACCGTATTGACTTCGTTAAATGTTTTAGCGGCAGACGGTGAGACTTATAAAGTATTGGCTGGTGCTAGTAATGCTGTGTTCTATTTTCTGCCAATTTTCTTAGGTATTACATTATCGATGAGACTGGGTGTAAATGCTTATGTGGGTGGTAGTATCGGTGCAGCCTTGCTTGAACCTAACATTACGGGATTAGCGAGTGTTGAATCTCCACATTTTTTAGGAATTCCTTTAGTCATGTCAGACTATTCCTCAAGCGTATTTCCGATTTTTATCGCCATCTGTATATACGCTTTACTGGATAAGCAACTAAGAAAGTTTATACACAAGGATTTGCAGATGTTCTTGGTTCCTATGATATGTTTTATTGTGATTGTGCCTTTAACCCTGTTGGCTTTCGGACCCTTTGGCGTGAATGTAGGGAACTTAATTGGAGATGCTATTTTGTTCCTCAGTACAAAGAGCGGTATCGTTACGGGGGCAATAGTAGGGATCTCTTGGACGTATTTGACCGTGCTCGGATTGCACTGGGGGCTTGTACCGATTATTCTTGAGAACATTGCTAAGGGTGGAGATCCGATCTATGCAATGGCAGGCATGGCTATCTTTGCACAACTTGGTGTAGCCTTGGGGATCTTCCTGAAAACAAGAGATAAGCAGTTGAAAACATTGGCTGCTAGTACATTTTTACCAGGAGCGCTCTCAGGTGTAACTGAACCTATTATTTACGGATTGTTGACCCGTTACAAACGGACCTTTATATATGTAACCATTGCTGGCGGTATAGGTGGCGCACTTAGTGGTCTTTTCAAAGTGAAGATGGAAGTCTTCGCTTTTGTGAGTGTATTAAGTCTTCCGGCATTTTCTCCGTTAGCAGTTCAAGCGATCATCGCTGGTGTGACGATTATTTTGGCAATGGTGATTACAATGATGTTTGGTTATGAAGATAAAAAGAAAGTGAATGCTGTAGAAGAAAAAGTGAATGATGTCGCAGAAAAGACGAATACTGACAAGAGCGAGGTTATTCTCCCTCACGCTGTGCAGAGTTCAACCGTTGTCAGCCCTCTAGCTGGTAACGTAATTCCTTTAGCCTCCGTTGATGATGCAGCTTTTGCCTCTGAAGCAATGGGTAAGGGTATGGCCATCGAACCTACCGAAGGTAAGCTCTACTCACCGGTTAGTGGGGTGGTTTCTACCATTTTTAGAACAGGTCATTGTATTGCCGTAGTATCGGATGATGGTGTTGAAGTCCTGATCCATATCGGTATAGAAACTGTGAAATTAAAAGGTAAATATTTTGATGTGAAAGTTGAAGAGGGAGCAACCGTCAAACAGGGTGAACTCTTGATTGAATTTGATCTTGAACAAATAAAAAATGAAGGTTATCAATGTACAACACCAATCATTATTACCAATACTGCTAATTATAGTGATGTGATTGGTACCAAGAAAACGGCTATCACACCGGGTGTGGATTTGATGACTGTTGTAGTTTGATCTTTTGTCGAACATTATAACAACAGACTAGCTACGCAAAATGGAAAGGATTGCAAGGAGCTGTAATATGCGGATTGAGAAAGTGTTGAACAACAATGTTGTTACTGTCATAGATGATCACAATGTTGAATTGGTAATCATGGGGAGAGGACTTGCCTTTAAGAAAAAGCGAGGAGACTTCTTAGCGGAAGAGAAAATTGAAAAGATATTTACTTTAAACAATCAAAAGCTTTCAGATAAGCTAAAAACGCTGCTTTCCGAGATTCCAATTGAGCATATGGAGTTATCAGAAGAGATCATCAACTTTGCCAAGCTACAACTCGGTAAAATGCTGGACGATAGTATTTATGTCAGTCTGACCGATCATATCAGTTTTGCCTTGGAGCGCTTCTCAAAAGGGCTGAAGATTAAAAACGCTATGCTTTGGGAAATTAAAAGGTTCTACAAGGAAGAATACGAGGTTGGGAAGGCTGCGCTGCAAATTATTCATTCCAAGTTCGGTGTTAGGCTACCTGAGGATGAGGCAGGACATATTGCTCTCCATCTGGTAAATGCTGAATTAAACGAAGAAATGCCCAATATGGTAAATATTATGAAGATTATGAACGACATCTTAAATATCGTGAAGCATCATTTCAGGCTAGAATATGATGAAGAATCCCTTGCCTATTACCGCTTTATTACTCATTTGAAATTTTTCGCGCAACGCCTCATTAATGGTACTCCACCGCCTGATAATGAGAATGGCTTATTTAATTTGGTGAAGGAGCAATATAAGGAAGCTTTTGCAAGTGTTGAGAAAATTAAAATCTATATCTACAAAACCTACAACCGTGAATTAACAAATGATGAAATGCTGTATCTCACCATTCACGTTGAAAGAATCACCAATCAGATCATGGAGTAGGGAGAGTCCTAACAAATCAAGGAGGCCTTGATTTGTTAGGACTTCTTTTTTTTAGGGGCAAGGCGCTGTATATTAAATTTTAACTTTGACTTTCGCTAAAAACACGTATAAGATAACTAGTATGATTTTCTATGATAATCATTATCAATAGATTGATAACAATTATCATAGAATCAACTTCGATCGTTAAAATACAGGGGGATAAAGAAAATGCACAAAAGGTTAATCAGTTTATTTATGATTATAGCTGTCATATTAGTGGTAGCAGGCTGTGGAAATAATTCAAAGAACAATGCGGTATCCAATACAGGAGCAGCTGACAATACGGTCTCTGATAAAACGAGCACTGAATCTACAGGCGGACCTATTGTACTAAAAGATTCTAAAGGTGAGATTACGCTGGACAAACCTGCGCAAAAGGTTGTGGTATTAGAATGGACCTTTACGGAGGATATTATTGCGCTAGGAATGCAGCCAGTAGGTAATGCCGATAACGAGAACTATAAGCTGTATGTGACTTCTGAAGCACCACTTGATGCAAATGTGACTGATGTTGGTTCCCGTGATGAGCCAGATCTGGAGACGATTGCTTCATTAAAGCCTGATCTGATTATTGCCAATACGGGTGGGCACGAAGGAATTTATGATCAACTAAAAGGTATTGCGCCAACACTGATTTTCGGTCTGTATCCGAATGAAGGAGAAGGCGATCAGTACACTTTGATGGAAGAAACCTTCAAAACGATTGCAGCGGCAGTAGGCAAAACTGCAGAAGCCGATAAGGTTCTTGCTGATTTGGATACACACTATGCGGATGCAAAGGCAAAGCTGGCTGAAGTAGGGAAAGAAGGCTTGAACTATGTACTGACCCAAGCTTACAGCTATCAAAATGCAGCAACGTTGCGTCTGTTTACAGATAACTCACTTGCGGTACAAACATTGGATCGGATTGGTCTGAAGAACGACTGGAAACCGGAGAAATTCGAAGCTTACGGATTCAGTACCTCAACTGTTGAAGCGTTGCCAGCTGTTCAGGATACTAACCTGATGTATATCGTTCAGAAGGATGATAATATTTTCACGAAAGAACTGAAGGATAATTCCGTTTGGAACGGACTTAACTTTGTAAAAGAGAATCGTACTTTCGGATTGAGCAGTACTACTTGGGTGTTCGGCGGCCCGATCTCCTCTAAAGTTATCGTGGATGAAGTTGTAAATACATTAACGAAATGAGTGCATTTATGAACGGGAAGAGTAGCAAAGAGGCCTCAAGTGGAATGACCTGGCGAATCATTGGAATATTTGGGGGCGGCCTTGCCGCCCTCTTTGTTCTATCCATTCTTAGTCTAGGCTTTGGAGAAGCCAAAATCCCGGCAGCTACGGTGTTGGAGGGATTGCTGAACCGCCAGGATGTGATGGAACATAATCTGCTCTGGGATATTCGGATGCCGCGTACGGTGATTGGCCTTCTGGCTGGTGCCGCTCTGGCAGCGGCTGGAGCCTTACTGCAGACGATAACGAAGAATCCGCTCGCTTCCTCAGATACATTGGGGATTAATGCCGGTGCTTATTTTATGGTTGTTCTTGGTATGGTTACTTTCCCGGCTTTGCAGCATCAATTCCCATTCTTGCTGGCAGTTGCAGGGGGATTGTTTGCAGCTTTAGCTGCTTATTTGCTGAGTGGAGGTAAAGCGGCTACACCTGTCAGATTGGCTTTGTCAGGTATGATCGTGTCTATGGTTCTCGGAGCATTTACATCCGCCCTACATATTTTTAACAAGAACGAAACGCAAAATTTATTCTTATGGGGTTCAGGATCACTGATTCAACTAGATTGGGACGGTGTGAAGTATGCCTGGCCTTTTGTAATTACACTGCTTATAGCCGCTGTGCTCGGAGGCAGACAATTTGATGCTTTAGAGCTCGATGAGTCCACAGCCCGTTCACTTGGGCAACGTGTTGGGTTGGCACGGGGATTAGGTCTAGGCTTATCGGTATTGTTGGCTGCGGTCGTGGTCAGCGTGGTTGGTCCGATCGGATTTGTTGGTCTGGTGGCTCCACATCTGGTTCGGCTTAGCGGTATTCGAAAGCATCACCTGCTCATTCCTGCAAGTGCGCTGTGGGGAGCCCTGCTCATTACGGCAGCGGATACGCTCGCGCGGGTAGTGCGCAGCAGTGTGGGTGAAATGCCGGTTGGTGCAGTAATGGCGATTATTGGCGCGCCGTGGCTTATTTGGCTGGTGCTGACCAAGATGAAAAATATATCGGGTTCAGGTGCTGGTCAGTCATCTATGAATATAGGAGGGACAGCGCTTCGGATGCGCTTTGTTCCGGCGGTGATATTCATGAGCATACTGCTCATTGTTGTTATCCTTGTGAGTTTGTCACTTGGAGGAACCAAAATACCAATTAGCGATCTGCTAAGCAGTCTTGTCCATAGCGGTGATGGATCTTATTCCGTCCTGCTGAATTTACGACTTCCACGTACACTCGTTGCGGCTGGAGGCGGTATTGCGCTTGCCATTAGTGGTGTCTTGATTCAAAGCGCTGTCCGAAATCCGCTGGCCGACGCGTCCATTATTGGTGTGACTTCGGGTGCTGGACTAGGAGCGCTAACCGTGATGATCGCTTTTCCGGCATTGACGGTATTAGCGGTCCCTATTGCAGCAATTGCAGGTGGTGCACTGGCAGCGGCTTTTGTGTTTTTTATGGCCTGGCGTAGAGACTTGAATCCTTCTGTCCTGATTCTGCTTGGGATCGCGGTATCAGCGATCGCCTCTGCGGGAATACAGGTTATGATCGTCAAGGGCAGTTTATGGAGCAGCAGCTCTTTAATTTGGTTAACGGGTTCGACTTACGGACGAAGCTGGAATCAATTTAATAGCTTGTTTATTTTCCTGATTGTACTCATTCCATTGGCATATTATTTGGGGCGTAAATTCGATTTGCTAGCATTTGGCGATGAGAGTTCAACAGGTTTAGGACTACCCGTTCGAGGAACTCGGCTGTGGGCGATGATTATCGGTGTGATGCTTGCAGCGGGAGCCGTTGCAAGTGTAGGAACCATAGGATTCCTCGGGCTCATGGCGCCGCATGCAGTACGGATGATGATTGGACATCACACGAGACGATCCATTGTTCTGTCAGGATTACTTGGCGGAATAATGCTCGTGATTGCGGATACGCTGGGAAGAACCATTATGGCACCAAAAGAAATCCCATCGGGTCTTATTATAATGTTGATCGGAGCCCCGTATTTCTTGTTCTTGATGTATCGGTCTCAGGTTAGAAAAGTATAGATTTTACTATAAGATAAAATAGGGGGTGTTCCAAAAGCCGTAACAATGGTCATTGGGGCATCCCCTAATTCATTAGGGCTTCCTCGATCTAGATCGCCTTAAACTTCGTTTCATTCGATGAGGAGCTTACACATACGCAGTTGCGCTATCGGACACAGCCACCCCTAAATCAGCTTTATTCCGTATCTGAAGTGGGAAATGACTGCATAGCCGCTATTGGCATAAAAATTATTCAGTTTGCCCCTCTTACTAAGGAATAACGTCGCTGGAGGTCGAATTCAAGCTCCAAAGGCTAAAAACTTGCAAATAACGTCATTTGAGTCCTTAAACCTCAGCAAATGATGACAATTCATAGGTGCAGGCTACCCAACGTCTACAAAAAAAACAGCGATTCTCGCATATTGAGGATTGCTGTTTTTTTTAATTGGATATTATCGATTGTGAACAATTATTTAACTATTATTCTTAATTTTGTATATTTCAGTTTGCTAGTTTATACTTAGAACCTATATTGTAGAATTTTGGAAATAGGGAGTGGGATTATGTGAGACTCTTCGACAGAAAAGGTATAAAAGACGACAGTAAAGCTACAAATAACTCTAGTGAATTAAGAATCAATATTTTTTTCTTTAGCACTTTTATTATTTTTTGTGTGATTATCCTTCGTCTTGCAGTCTTGCAATTTGTCGAAGGATCTAAGTTTACTGAAGCCGAGGCTAATAGGGATATGAAAATAGTTCCATTATCAGCAATGAGAGGGAATATCCTCGCAGCTGAAGGTGAGAAATTGGCCTATTCTACACCCGTTCAATCTTTATATCTCACTTTGCAAAAAGAATATACTGCCACAAAAACAGATAAAACGACCCAAAAAACTACATTAACTGCCGAGGCAAATCATAAATCAAACACACTGGCTAGCAAGTTAGCAGCTGCCTTCGAAACCTATGGTGATCCTAATGAGAAAAAAATTACAGCAAAAGAGATCCTTGAGGTTATGGATTTATATTCTAAAAAATCATCTGGATATATGGCACGAAGAATTAAATCAGGTTTATCCAAGAAAGAAATTGCTTATTTTTTGGAGCACAAAAACGAATATCCCAATCTTGAGGTGTTAGAGGAAAGCTCTAGGCATTATGATACCGATACGGTGGCTGTACAAGCGGTTGGTTATGTGAAATTTTTTAAATCCTCTACTAGTTTAGATCTTTATAAGGATGTACTTCAGGCGATGAAAACTAATCAGGACCCTGGTCTTAACTATAAAGAGGATGAGCTAGTAGGCTTTGATGGCTTGGAGCTGCAATACCAGAAGGAGCTTCGAGGACAGAATGGTTATAAGGAAGTTTCGGTAGATCCGCAGAATATGGCGGAAAAAATCGTCAGTGTTGAACCTCCGGTTAAAGGGAGTAATATCTGGACTACGATAAATAAAAAAATTCAGCTGAAGACCGAAGAGGCCATTAAAGAGCAGATTCAGTGGTTGCACTCGCACACCGTACAGGGGGAAACACATCCTGATGCTTTAACAGGTTACGCTGTAGCCATGGAAGTCGATACAGGTAATATTATTACGATGGCGAGTATGCCTGACTATGATACGAATGATTGGGCTACGGGTTCGATCTTACCGGAGAAGTATGAACAAATCGAAAAACATTATCAAAACGGAACGATCACTCCCTTTTCATCAGGAAGATCGGGGCATAATTTCGAATCCACGGTGCTGCTCGGCTCGACCATAAAACCATTGAGTGTACTGATTGGATTAAAAGAGGGCTTTATCAATACATCTTCTACTTACCAAGATAAAGGAATCACCTCATTTGGTAGAGAGGGACATGAGACCTTTGTAAGGAATTCATCGAATCATGTATACCACTCTTTGTATCCTTACAAGGCAATTGAAAAATCCTCAAACGTATATATGGTTGATATGATTGGGAAAAAATTGTATGACAAGTACAAGTCTAAAGGTATCGATGTATGGGACACCTATATGAAGGAATTTGGTCTTGGTGTTTCAACAGGTATAGGTTTACCTAGGGAATACTTGGGCGATCTGAATTATAAGGCTGAAGCGAAAGCTGGATCTGTTCAATCTGCGCTTGTGTATGCTTCTTTTGGACAGCAGGGGCGTTATACAGTTCTTCAGTTAGCCCAATATGCGGCTACTTTAGCCAATGAAGGGCAACGAATTAAACCGCAGCTGGTAAGCAAAATCACTGATTCAGATGGGAAGGTTATCAAAGCGTTCAAACGGGAAGTGCTTGATGAAGTGACCCATTTCGATCCATCCTATTGGCGGGAAATCAAGAAAGGGATGAACAGTGACGTTAAAAGTGCCTTCGGCGATTTCCCATATGATTTTGCCCGCAAAACAGGGACTTCACAACAAACGGATAGTAAAAAAATTAACCGGGATAACGGAGTGTTTATAGCCTTTGCACCACGTGACAATCCAAAACTTGCTGTGGCTGTAGTCATTCCTGAGGGTGGGTTCGGATCAAATAGCGCCGCACCTGTCGCTAGGAAAATCTTTGATGCGTATGATTGGGAGTATGGATTGGACGGAATTCCGAAGAAGAATATTGTGAAAAATACGAACGAATAATCGAAGGGAGGGCGCATTCCGCGCTCTCCTTTTTCTTTTTCCAAGAGGGTTTGTGATCGATTAATGGAGCTGAGTCTAGATTAAAATATTGTAACCAGTAAATCATGAAACTTTTATCTAGGTAGCAGCGTCAAAGGAGTAGGTAAAAATTGTATTCGTCATTCCAGGAGGGTGGATCTGTGAAGAAGTTATGGATTTCAGTATTAGTAGTTTTAGTAGTCTTACCGATGATGTTTCAATCCTCTGTGAAGGCTGCTACCCCGATCAGTATTATTATTGACGGGGTTCGATTGTCAACAGATCAAGCACCGGTTATGGTGAATGGGCGGACGATGGTGCCACTGCGGGCTATCTTTGAAGCTTTTAATGCCACCATCAAGTGGGATCAAAAAGCACAAACTGTAACCGCAACGAAAGATAATACAACGATTATGTTAAAGATTGGCTCAAAGACAGCCACCATTAACAATAAGGCTGTAACGCTAGACGTGCCTGGTTTGAATCTGAAGGGGAGAACGATGGTTCCAACAAGGTTTGTTAGTGAAGCACTAGGCCATGAAGTGGGATGGAACCCCAAGACACAAGTTGTAACCATAACAACTTCAACCTCGAACGTTGGAAATGCAGGGCCAGTATCCAATGTAGTAGCGCAGGATGTGAGTGATTTTGGTGATGGTCGTGATCTTCAGGTTAGCTTCACTCGAGCGGCGAATGAGTCACTAGTGGATCATTACCGTGTACTGATTGTGAAATCAGGCAATATTCTCAATCTGTCGTCCGCACAAACGATAGCCTCTTACAATTATTCTACCGTATTACCAACAGGAACTAATCCTTCGATTAAATTGACTTCTGCTTCAAGGTCTGTTGATGGTGATTCAATTAAGAGTAATCAAGCGTATGTAGCTTATGTCTTGACGGTTGGCAAAGGAAGTAATGCCAGTACACTTTCTATTGGATCCTCCACTATGACACTAGTGAATAAGACTGTAGCGGCAATAAATAATGTACAAGTAAATGATACAAGTGATTATGGGGATGGAAGAGATTTATCCGTCAGCTTCAATAAACTGTCAGATGAGTCGAAGATAAGTTCTTATCGGATATTTGTTGTCAAAGCTACTAATTATTCGAATTTTAATTTAGCTGCAGCAAATAATGTGTCCAGTGCGAATTACACGCTTGTCAGCAAGACAGGTAATAATATCACGCAAATCTTATCTTCAGGAGCCAGAGATGTGGACGGAGCTCTTATCAAAACTGGTGTCAGCTACAGAGTGTTTGTCATGGCGATGGATAGCAGTAATGCAGCTAATCATGTGTTGTCATCTGTTTCCTCAGCAATTACACTGTCCAACATAGGGGTTTCTAACTTAAATGTTAGCGACGTTAACAACTATAATGATGGCCGAGATTTGAGGGTATCATTTACTCATGCGACGGACGAAACCTATATTAGCCAGTATCGTATTCTGGTAGTTCCAACGTCATATTACAGTAGCTTTAGTTTAGCTGAAGCTAATAATATATCCAGTGCCTACTATACAGCAGTGAGTACAACAGGTACTACAACCAATCAAGTATTGACTTCATCAACCAGAGATGTACGTGGAGCTTTGATAAAGAATGGAGTCAACTATAAAGTATATATTTTATCTATTGGAAGCAGTAATACTGGCAATGTGCTTTCGTCACCTTCATCGGTCATTACGTTGTTGAATGATTCTAGTGTGAGTATCGTCTCAAACTTGAGTGTTAGTGACGTTAACGACTATGGTGATGGACGAGATCTGAGAGTGTCCTTCACCCATCCGACGGACGAAACCTATATTAGCCAGTATCGGATTATGGTAGTACCCACATCCTATTATAGTAGCTTTAGTTTAGCTGAAGCGAATAATGTATCAAGTAGCAACTATACATCGGTGAGTACATCTGGGTCATCTACCAGTCAAGTATTGAATTCGTCAACTAGAGATGTTCTTGGAGCTTCGATTAAGAATGGAACTAGCTATAGAGTGTATGTGTTATCCATTGGAAGCGGGATTTATTGGGATTCGAATGCGCTCTCTTCCGCTTCATCGGTCATTACTTTGTTGAATGATTCTAGCGTAAAAGCCGTTACAAATTTGAGTGTCAGCGATGTAAATGACTATGGCGATGGCAGAGATTTGAAGGTGTCGTTTAGCCATGCCACAGATGAAACGTACATTAATCAATACCGAATTATGGTGGTGCCTACGTCATATTACAGCAGCTTTAGCCTATCCGAAGCTAATAATGTATCCAGTTCTAACTACACTTCGGTAAGTACATCAGGCAACAGCACCAGTCAAATATTAGATTCCTCCGCCAGAGATGTTCGTGGTGACGTGATAAAGGCTGGAGTGAGTTATAAAGTGTATGTGTTAACTGTGGGTAGTAATAATTATTCAGGTTCCAATGCATTGTCCTTGGAGTCTTCGACGATTACTTTGTTGGCAAACAAGACTCCAGTGGTCTCTGTAACCAATGTGACGTATAAAGAAGAAATAGGTAGCGGTAGAATCCTGATCAGTTTCGACAAATCCACCAATGAGAGCAATATTTCGGAATACCGAGTATTGGTGGTTCCGTCTAAACAAGGGTTTGGTACGGCGGATGCTCTTGCGGTGAATTCCTCTTATTATTCGTCGGTAATCCCTAACGGGACGAATCGTTCAACATTCACTGCGACAAGGGATGTTAATGGAGATTCAATTGTTAAAGGTGTCAAATATAAGGTGTATGTTCTTGCTGTAGCCAATAATAGTGGTGTACAAAATGGTGGTCTTTCAAATTCAACAGAAGAGTTTGAAATATAACATCACTGCGTGAAATACTGATTTTTAGCCTGGCCATTCATGGTCAGGCTTTTCTTTTATGTACATAATTTTCTTGAGTTTCAAGAGGACTTGATGAAGCGATTTTTACCGTTTTCATTGTTACATTATCCTCTGAAATATATAGGGTACTAATAATCGCATCAAAAACATTTGGTTTGGTCTAATGAAAGCGCTATAATTGAAAATAATTACATTCTTAAGGAGTCTACCGATGAAAAGAGGCAGAATATTCTATAAGATTTTTGTACCTATTCTGGTGCTGGGTATTGGCCTAGTCATTAGCTTCGGCAGCTATATTTATCTAACGACTATAAATTCAGTGATTGAAAGAGTGGCAGACGGCAAGCAAAGTTTAATTACACAAATTAAAAACACCTTAGAACAGAAAATTCAAACAATCGAATACGCTTTTAATACTTACAGTACGACTAGTTCTTTTAGGGAAGTCGTTCAGAATCCAATTACGGAGCAGGATTTTGAGGCGTACCGGGATATTAACTCTCAGCTTAATTATATTGCTACGATGGGAATGGATTTCGTAGACTATTCTTTAATTAGTCTGGAGCAGAATTGGCAAATCTCCAATGGTAAGCTCTCGCATTTATCGAAAGAAGAACGTAATACTCTGTATGAGAGCTATATCGATAATCGAAGCCGGGGATTATTCTGGATTAAGACGGATAAAGGCATCCGGTTTGTAAATACCTTGCCAGTATTTTCACAAACCAAACAGGCGATTGCCTTATCTGATATCTCACTTCAAACCTTACATAACACGCTTCAAACGGAAGGAAACACCCCGGTATATATTCTTAACCGGGAGGGAGAGCTTTTATATGAGTCCGAAACGGGGAAATCCTTACTATCAAGTAGGCAATTAGGACATATCACGTATGTTGCTGGCAGCGGAGGTACTAATGGAGCGATTGCTCTGGAGAGGGCCGACCACCAATTGATGAAGGCGATTTACGCTAAATCTCCCTACAATAATTGGGTTTATGTAACCTTGTTGGATCAACGTGAAATCTCCGATGCCTTAAAGACAACAAGATACGGGATTGTAATGATGGTACTACTAATCACACTGTTGATCGTGATCATCGCTTACGTGATCTCATTGTATTTCACCAAGCCCTTCCGGCAGATTCAACGTATTTTGCCAGTCAACTCTCAGCTGGAGCCTAAAAATGAGGTGGATTGGATTATCAGCTCTATCGATACGATTTTATCGGAGAAGGAAAGTCTTGAGGGTCTCATTGAATCTGAAATGCCTCAGCTGGAAACCCAGTTTATTCTCAATTTATTCCGTAACCGGATATCGCCTGAGGAGCTCAAGCAGGGTATGCAACGCTTCGGTCATAAGCTGTCAGAGGATTCTGTGTACGCCACCTTATTGATTCAACTGGATAACTATGGTGAACGTCAGGCGATTGATAAAGATCTTTTACTTGTTGCGGTTAACAAGCTGGTAGAAGAAAGGATTCCGCAGGAGGATCGGATGATCCCTATTCTGTTAAACGACCGCACGCAAGCGACCATTTTGATCTTTGAGGGAACGAATGAACAGGAGAACAGGAGGCAAGTATTAGAATATGCTAAGACGATAATTCGAACAGCTAGAGAGGTCTTAAAACTATCTGTCAGCGTCGGAATTAGCAATTTCTACGATGATTTATTATTAAGCAAGGAAGCTTGTGAGATGAGTAAGCAGGCGCTACATCATCGGTTAAATCTGGGGAAAGAGTCAATTATTTTCTACGAGGATATATCGAGAGTGATCTCAGGCCCTGTTCTCCTTTATTATCCGTCTGAGTTAGAGTCACAGCTATTTGATGCGATTCGGATTGGGGATGAAGAACAAGTCTCACGTTCTCTGTACCCACTGCTGGGAGAAATGATGAAGCATAGCAAGAATCCTCTGAATTTCGAAGTCACATTAATTCGTTTCGTAAACAATCTGATACAGCTAGAGCAGCTGCTAGGTGTTGAGGTTCTGTTGACGGAGGATAATTATACGTTGTACCACCGATTATTAGACATCCGTAACCCGGAAGAAATTGAACGTATCCTGGTGAAGGAAGTTATCCATCCGATGGTCTCAAGCGTAAAGGAGAAGACCGACCGTCAGTTCCGCCTCTTGTCTGATAAAATTGCAGTGATTGTCCGTTCTGAGTTCGATCAGGATCTGTCCCTGGAATTAATCGGAGATCGCCTTCATTATAGTCCTAACTATTTAAGCAGTATTTTCAAAAAGGAATACGGCATGACGTTTAGCGAGTACGTGATGAACTATCGATTAGAAATGGCTAAAAAGTGGCTGGTGGAGACCGATATGACCATTAAAGAGATCGCCGAACGATTGCAATACCATAATTCTCAGAACTTTATTCGATCCTTCCGTAAAAAAGAACATGTAACCCCTGGCGCTTACCGCAACCTGAAACAGGACAAGTAATTGATTAAATCACAAAAACAGCCAGCCTCCAGATTATGGGAGCTGGCTGTTTCGCATCTTATGGAAGCTTAGCCTTTAACAGAACCGAGCAAAGCTCCTTTTGTGAAATGCTTCTGTACAAAAGGATAAGCAATCAACATTGGAACGGTAGCGACTACGATTACCGCCATTTTGATAGTTTGTGCAGGCGGGAGAATATCGACCGAAGCATTATCACCCTGCATACCACTAGAGACGATTACGATCTGACGCAGAAGCACTTGAATTGGCCATTTCGTAGAATCTGTCATATATAAAACTGCACTCATATAAGTGTTCCAGTAAGCTACACCGTAGAATAGGGAGAGCGTCGCGATAGAGGGCAGCGCTAGTGGAAGCATGATTTTGAACAGAACACCAAAATCATTGGATCCGTCAATCTTGGCGGATTCCTCGAGTCCTTCCGGCAGAGCCTGAAAGAAGTTGCGCATAATGATCAGGTTAAAGGCATTGATCGCAACCGGCATAATCATGGACCAGTAGGAGTCGATGAGCCCGAAATATTTGACCACGAGAAAAGTGGGAATCATCCCCCCGCTGAACAGCATGGAGAACACGACTACAAAATTGATAAAATCTCTTCCATATAGATACTTTCTAGATAACCCATAGGCCATTAAAGCAGTAAGAATCATACTTACAACAGTCCCTGCTAAGGTTACACCGATGGATACACCTAACCCTTTAAAAATCGTGGGCGTTGACAGTATATAACGGTAAGCATCCAGAGAGAAGGTTGTTGGGAACAGGATAAACCTCTTCTCTACCACTTCCTGCGTTGAAGCAAAAGAGCTGGCAAACACATTGACAAAGGGTAAAAGACAGATGAGGGCAATGAGCGAAAGTAGTGTGGTATTTACAATTGTAAACAGCCGGCTGCCCAAAGTTAATTTTTTAAAAGATGGTTGCGTCATGCAGTTATCCTCCTTGTAATCGTTTCAATGAAACTTTATCAGGGGTCTGTTATTCCGTATATAATCATTAGCTTGGGCTTTGTTCTGGGCATGAAAAGCGTGCGGAATTGCAGATGATCCTTATGTATTGTAGTAATCACTATAAGAGGTGGAGGAACGAAAAAGCCTATAACCACGCGGATTTCGTAGTATCAGTATCTGAAGATTATATACGTAATAGACGAATGATCGTAATCTGAGAATCGTAAGGAAACGCGATCAAGGAGGCCGATCAGGTGAAAGAGGCAAACGTCACCATGCTGAACATGAAAGTCAAACCAGTGAGGAAAAAGCGAACAGGGCATAGCTGGCTGAGTTTAAAAAGAAACAAATTATTGTATCTGATGATACTGCCGGGGTTTCTATATTTTGTTATTTTTAAGTACCTGCCTATGGGCGGTCTTATTATTGCCTTTCAGGATTATCAGCCGTTTCTGGGCATAGCAGATAGCCCCTGGGTTGGGCTTAAGCATTTCGTCCGATTGTTTACCGAACCAACCTTCTTTATGCTATTGAGTAATACGTTAATCTTATTTGCCTTAAACATTGTTATCTTTTTTCCGCTCCCGATTATACTGGCGTTGATGCTCAATGAGGTTCAGCACAAGCTGTTCAAAAACACCATTCAAACGATTATTTATATCCCCCATTTCATGTCATGGGTGATCATCGTCTCCATTTCCTATGTATTTATGAACGTGGATGGAGGGGTGCTGAATGAAATGATGGCCGCGCTCGGGATGCAAAAAATCAGCTTCCTGACTTCTCCAGAGTGGCTGCGTACTGTGTACATTGGACAGATCATCTGGAAAGAGATTGGCTGGTCGACGATTATTTATCTGGCAGCCATTACTGTAGTAGATACCCAGTTATATGAAGCAGCTGAAATGGATGGAGCAAGCAGATTGCGCAAAACATGGCATATCACCTTGCCAGCGATTCGACCCATTATTATCACCTTACTTATTTTGAAGATTGGTCATACGCTGGATCTAGGCTTTGAACATATGTACTTACTGATTAATTCATTGAACCGCGAGGTTGGAGAGATTTTTGATACCTACATTTATACCGCGGGCCTAAAGAACGGCCAGTTGAGTTTCAGTACCACCGTAGGTTTATTTAAAGGTGTGGTTGGCTTGGTCCTCGTGATTCTATCGAACAAGTTGGCTAAGAAAATCGGAGAAGATGGTGTTTACTAACTTGTACAGGACTCTAATTCATGCTTCTGTCTTTTAGGCAGAGGTGGAAGATAAAACAACAAATACATTTAAAAAAGGGGTAATGTTGATGAATCGCAATTA
This sequence comes from Paenibacillus sp. VTT E-133280, assembly GCF_002264385.1. Classification (NCBI taxonomy): domain Bacteria; kingdom Bacillati; phylum Bacillota; class Bacilli; order Caryophanales; family Paenibacillaceae; genus Paenibacillus; species Paenibacillus sp. VTT E-133280. The sequence continues at coordinate 36,642 of NZ_NFUX01000041.1, read as the reverse complement.
CAAGAAACTTGCAGCCTTAATGCTGTGTAGCGGGCTGTTACTCACTGCATGCGGAGGAGGCAATAACGCGAAGGAGTCAAATTCTTCAAATGGGGGAACGAATTCAGCGGCTAAGACGACAGCGACACCAGCTGATGTTTTAGAGTCTAAAGCAAAGATTAGCTGGCTGAACATCCTGCAGACTCCGACTCCACCTACAAATACTGTTCTGGACAAAATAGAAGAAGCTACGAATACAGAGATTGAATTCTCATGGATACCCGATGCTTCCAAAGAAGAACGGATTAATACATCGCTAGCCTCCAATTCCTTGGCGGATATCGTTACCCTGACTATCCTTGATAATTCCTCGGTACGTAACGCTTTAAAGGCGGGGATGTTCTGGGAAGTAAGTCCTTATCTGGATGAGTTCCCGAATCTGGCAAAGATTTCACAAGACACTCGTACCTCGGCCTCCATTGGCGGTAAATTGTATGGAGTTCCCTTCCAAAAGCCGTTGGCGAGAAATGGTGTGGTCATTCGTAAGGATTGGCTGGATAAGCTGGGATTGCAGGTGCCAAAAACAACCGATGAATTGATGGGAATTGCGAAAGCGTTTACCGAGAAGGATCCTGACGGAAATGGCAAGAAGGATACTACAGGGTTTATGGATCGTAGCGATCTTATTTATGGAGCCTTCAAGACCTTGGGTTCCTACTTTGGAACACCAAATATATGGAGTGTAGACGACACAGGGAAAATGACACCTGAATTTGACACAGATTCCTATATTAAAACCATGGATTATATGAAAGCACTCTATGATGGCGGCTATATTAATCAGGATTTCGCTGTGACAGCTAAAACAGATCAGCAGCAGAATTTTGCACAGGGGAAGGCCGGAATTTATGTTGGAGCTCTGTTTGATAGCAAGAACCTGTTGAATTTGGCTAAAGGCATTCAGGATAATATGGATTTGGTCATGGTTAACAATATCACCTCCACAGGCAATGAAGCAGATCGTGCAATTTGGTCCGCTAACAACGGAATCGGTGGACTGCTGTCTTTCCCAAAATCCGAGGTCAAGGATGAAAATGAGCTTAGAAGGATATTGAAATTTATTAATGATCTCATGAATGAAGAGGTCTACGCTTTGATGACCTATGGAATTCAGGATGTTCATTACACCATCGATGCGGATCAGGCCGTTACCATTAAAGATACAAATCTGTGGAAACAGGAGGTTCAGCCATTTGCAGGCTCCCGTCCTTTAGAGTTGGGATTCACTATTCATGATGCTGATCCGCTCAAAGTAGAAGCCGAGAAGCTGATCAAGGAGAATGCCGATTATGCTGTACTGAATCCTGCTTACTCGCTGGAGTCGGAGACGTTCTCAACCCAAGGTTCTGAACTGCAGAAGATTGTGACAGATGCTACTTATAAATATATTCTTGGCAAAATCAATGTGGAGGAGTATAAGGCTGAGATTGAGAAGTGGAAGAAATCCGGAGGCAGTAAGGTGATTTCTGAATATGAGGCTGCTTATAAAGGGTAAACCCTTAATTAATACAGACGACAGGATAAGAAAATAGTGAATGGGTCCTAAACGAAAGTGAAACGTTTAGGACCATATTTATTCAAACAGGAGGAAGAAATGGCCGACAACATTGCAGTTAGAAGTACCAGCTGGGGTATCCGTATGGCTGATTCAATCATGGAACGAACACCAAGACTATATAACGATAAAGGATATCATGGAAAGTGGTCATATGATTATGGCGTCATTTTGAAGGGCTTTGAGCTACTATGGAGACAGACGGGAGAGCCTAAATATTATCAATATATCAAAGATAATATGGATTATTTTATAGAAGAGGATGGCTCAGTGAAGGGTTACCACTTGGGTGAACACAACATTGATCATCTAAATAACGGAAAGCTACTGTTTCTTCTCCATAAAGAAACGGGGCAGGAGAAATATAAAAAGGCTGCAGATTTGTTAAGGAAGCAGATAACAACGCATCCTCGAACCTCGGAAGGTGCGTTTTGGCATAAGAATATATATCCGTATCAGATTTGGCTAGACGGCTTGTACATGGGCGCGCCCTTCTATCTGGAGTATTTACTAGAATATGAAAGCGGAAAGGGTCTGGATGATGTGACCCGGCAATTTATTCTGTGTGAGCGTCATACCAAGGATGCAGAGACAGGTCTTATGTTCCACGCCTGGGATGAAAAGCGGGTACAGCCATGGTGCGATCCCGAAACGGGATTGTCTCCCAATTTCTGGGGGCGCTCGTTAGGCTGGTATGTCATGGCGCTGGTGGATGCACTTGCTTTACTCCCTGCGGAACATGCGGATTACGATGAGTTAGTGCGTATTCTTACCGATACGTTGACATCCCTTCGTAAGGTTCAGGATGCTGATTCCGGAGTTTGGTACCAGGTAGTAAACATGGGCGATCGTAAGGGCAATTATCTGGAGGCTTCAGCTTCTAGCATGATTACCTATGCTTTGGCTAAGGGCATACGGCTCGGTGTACTGAATGCCAGCTGGTTCGAAATGCTTGACCATGCCTATCAGGGTCTTCTGACGGAATTTGTAATGGAAACGAGGCATGGCTGGGTCAACTTGAACAAGAATTGCCAAGTCGCAGGACTTGGAGGAGATGATCGAAGAGATGGTACGTATGCCTACTACATCAGTGAACCTATCATTACCAATGATCAAAAAGGGCTTGGCGCATTTCTTCTGGCTTGTGGTGAGTACGAATATTTGCAGCGTCCTGCCGTGATGAAAGGGAGCGAGTGAAGCTTATGACTTACTACAATATAGTACATTATGGAGCACACTCTAATAGTACGGAGTCTTCGACGGAAGCTATTGCTAGCGCGATTCAGGCAGCAAGCGAAGCTGGAGGAGGAAGAGTTTATGTTCCTTCTGGCACTTATCATACCGGTGCCATCTTTATGAAGAGCAACATTGAGCTACAGCTTAGCCATGGAGCCGTACTTCAGTTCAGCTCTGATCCGAACGATTATCCCGTGATGGAGTCTCGCTGGGAGGGAGTAAAGCAGAAAGTTCATGCTTCTTGTATTTTTGGGATCAATCTAGAAAACGTATCGGTTACGGGTGCGGGCAAGCTGGATGGAGGGGGGGCATCTTGGTGGGATAAGATACGTAATTCCCCCGAGTCGCTGATCTTTCCTCGCCCGAAGCTTATCAGCTTCGATAACTGCCGTAGAGTCACACTTAGAGATCTGACACTTGTGAACTCCCCTAGCTGGACTGTGAATCCTATCTGTTGCCAAGATGTTACGATAGATAATCTGTCGATTTTTAACCCGGCGGATTCGCCCAATACGGATGGCATTGACCCAGAATCCTGCGTGAATGTCCGGATCAGCAACTGCAATATTGATGTAGGTGATGACTGCATTGCCATTAAAGCGGGAACAGAGGAAACGAAAGAGCGAATCGCCTGCGAAAATATTACGATTACGAACTGCACGATGATCCATGGACATGGCGGGGTTGTATTGGGAAGTGAAATGAGCGGGGATATCCGTAATATCGTTATTAGCAACTGTGTATTCAAACAGACGGATCGCGGTATTCGGCTGAAATCTAGACGTGGACGCGGAGGTGTTGTCGAAGATATCCGTGTTAGTAATATCGTGATGGATGACGTGATTTGTCCGTTTATCCTTAATCTTTATTATTATTGTGGTTCTCGTGGGAAGGACAAATATGTGTGGGACAAAAATCCTTATCCGATTACCGAGGAAACACCTTGCTTCAGACGTATTCACTTTGCCAACATTACTGCGCGGAACGTTCATGCTGCTGCTGGTTTTCTATACGGTCTAGCAGAGCAGTATATTTCGGAGATTACCTTCTCAGATATTGATATATCGATGGCAGAAGACGCGATTCCTGGTCGTCCGGCAATGATGTCTGGGATTCAGGATATGAGTAATCGCGGGTTCTATCTTGGCAACGTAAAAGACATCCGCTTCCGCCAAGTAACGATTGAAAATCATGAGGGACCTGCTTTTTATATTGAAAATGGAGAGGCGATTGACATTAGCGGCTGCCAGTCTAAAAACACTCGTAAAGTGGAGGAGTTAGTCCAACAGGTGACCGTCGCTCCTTCACAGGAAGATTTGAGCGGGCGGGAAGACTGATGCTAGAACAGGATAAACTTACAGCTCTGCTTGGCGATCTTCCAGAGAACAGGCCGATTTCTGTGCAGCTGTTATGTGTAGAGGAAAGGGACGGCTATCGGCTAGAGACGCTTTTGCTGGATTTGAATGGTATAGAGAAGGTTCCGGCATATGTTGCACTTCCGCTTGAACAGCAGGGTCCTTTTCCACTCGTTATCTTCAACCATTCCCATGGAGGGAATTATGAGAATGGACGGAATGAATTCATTTGCAGCAGCCCTTATCTGCAGCAGCCTTCTTTTGCAAAGACGCTTACGGGTATGGGATATGCTGCTTGCTGCATCGATGTGTGGTGCTTTGGTGAACGGCGGGGCAAAACTGAAAGTGAGCTAGTGAAGGAAATGCTCTGGCAGGGTCAGGTCTTATGGGGAATGATGCTGCATGACTGCCGACGTCTGCTTGACTATATGTCTGAACGGCCTGATATAAACGCCTCACGGGTGGCGACGATTGGAATGTCTATGGGTGGGCTGATGTCTTGGTGGCTGGCTGCGCTGGACGAACGAATTAAGGTAACCGTTGATATATGCGGACAGGTAGATGCTCATACCCTAATCGCCAAAAGAGGACTGGACCATCATGGGTTCTATTCTTATGTTCCAGGACTGCTGAAGCATTATACCACACTTGATATTCAGTCGAGAATTGCCCCTCGTCCTCGTATGAGTCTGACGGGTCGCAATGACCGGATGTGTCCGCTCGAAGGGGTAGAGCTTTTAGCCTCAGGCCTGCATGAGAAGTACCGAATGGCAGGGAGTCCAGAGAACTGGAAACCAATGATATCCGGTAGCGGACATATGGAAACCCTGGAAATGCGGGTAGCTTGGAAATCGTTTATGACCAAGCATTTATAGGATGAGAGGGATGCTCTTTGCTGGTGGGGAAAGAAGATTTTTGCGATTATCATACCCTTCAAGAGGCTGTTGATGCTCTTGAAGAGCAGTTTCCAATGCAGCCTGAAACCTTATATATCTTGTCAGGCCTCTATGAAGAAGAGGTGCGAATTTACCGTTCGGACCTAACCCTTATTGGAATAGGGGCGGTTGAGATTCGGATGAACCGTTATGCCAAGGAGAGGGATGAATACGGAGAGGAAATTGGCACGTTCGCAACCCCGACCTTATTTCTGGGCGGGCGTAGGCTGACACTGGAGAATCTGATCATTTCGAATACGGCTGGACAGGGAGATACAGTCGGGCAGGCTATTGCCCTATATGCTCACTGTGATGAAGCGGTTTTTCGTTACTGCACCTTTAAAGGGCATCAGGACACACTGTTTACGGGGCCGTTACCGTCTGCTTCGAAGAAGGGTGGAGGTTTTGGCGGCGTTCCCTTGAGAGAACATCATGTCCATTACCGTCAGATGTACCAGCACTGCCGAATAGAAGGGACCGTGGATTATATTTTTGGTGGTGCGACGGCGTGGTTTGAGCATTGTGAGTTGCATAGTCTGAGCCGTTCAAACGGTGAGCCGGGCTATATTACCGCAGCTTCCACACCTAAAGAATCCGAGTACGGGTATATTTTTAACGAATGTGTATTGACGGCAGCAGACGATGTAGTGAATGTCTATTTAGGGCGACCATGGCGGGAGCATGCCGCTGCCGAGTATGTGAACTGTCTGATGGGAATTCATATTCATCCTGAGAGATGGAACGACTGGGGAAATGAAGCGAATCGTAGAACGGCCCGCTATCGAGAATACGGGATCCGGAATGCCAACAGCTTGAAGCGTCAGCGAGTGGAATGGGTGCAATATTATGAAGCGGAAGACGAGATGCCAAGTGCGAATGTAGTTTTCAAAGGAAATAATTTTTGGAATTCGGAAGGAGCACAACAATGATTACAGACAATATACAAACCGCAGTTATCCGCAATCCGGTATTAAGAGGGTTTAATCCAGATCCATGTATCGTAAGAGCAGGGGAAACTTATTATATCGTCGTCTCCTCGTTTGGCTGGTTGCCTGGTGTGCGTGTGTATCAATCAACTGATTTGGTGGAATGGGAGCATTGTACAGATGTTCTAACCCATCAGGTAAATCTGCGTGGCAATCCAAACAACTGTAGTATTTGGGCACCACAGCTTAGTTATAATGACGGCTTGTTCTATTTGATCTATACCGACGTAAAAAGTACCAAAAGGCCCTTTAAAGATTGCCACAACTTTCTGATGACTGCGAAGTCGATCGAGGGTCCATGGTCTGAGCCGGTTTATCTGAACAGCAGCGGGTTTGATCCTTCTCTGTATCATGATGAGGATGGGCGAAAATGGCTGCTGAATGAGCTGTGGGATTACCGCATCACAGAAGGCAATAAGTCTTGCGGTATTGTGATTCAGGAATACGATCCTGAGCAGCGTCAATTAAGGGGAGAGTCCATTAAGATCTTTGATTGTACATCGCTCAAGAAGACGGAAGCACCACATATTTACAAGCGGGAAGGCTATTACTATTTAATTACGGCGGAAGGGGGCACCGGATCAGGGCACGCGGTAACCGTGGCGCGATCTAAAGCGCTACTCGGACCGTATGAGGTCGATCCGCTCAATCCGATGTTAACCTCTCGGAATAATCCTGGACTTCCGCTTCAATGTGCAGGCCATGGAAGTCTAGTTGAGACACCTGATGGGGAGTGGTACATGGCTCATTTGTGCACCCGTCCACTGGAAGGTCAGTTCGCCATTCTGGGGAGAGAGACAGCTATTCAGCAGGTGTATTGGAATGTGGACGGCTGGCTAAGACTAACCTCTGGCGGAAATACACCGCTACTAGAGGTGCCTGCACCTAAAGGGACGCAAGCACGCAAACAAGCGCAGATGCTTGCGTTTGAAGATGACTTTAACGGTCCAGAGCTGAAGAAAAACTGGAATACATTACGAATTCCTGGGAATGAAAGCTGGTGTTCTCTAGCTGAAAGACCGGGATGGCTAAGGATCAGGGCTGGGGAATCGGTACAAAGTCTATTTGAGCATCATATTCTGGCTATTCGTCAGACCGATAAGAGTTTCCGTGCAGAAACGGCGCTTGAATATGAACCGTCTAGCTATCTTCAGATGGCGGGGCTGCTCCTATACTTAAATGAAGATAACTATCTGTATGCGTACATCAGTCATGAAGAAGGGCTTGGAAAGGTCTTGCGGTTAATGCGTTGTGAGAGGGATGAGTTCACTGCGGAACCTGTAAGGATTGGACTGAAAGCGGGAGAAGCACTTCGAATCGCAGTTGAGGTGAAGGAAGTAACGGGTCAATTTATGTATCAAACCAGTGAGGATACGGAGTGGAAGCTGCTTGGCGATCCACACAATATCAGCTTCTTATCGGGTGGTTTCACTGGAAATTTTGTTGGGATTGCAGCGCATGATATGCAGCAGTCTGGTGGCAGCAGTGCTGATTTTGCTCATTTCCGTTATCAGGGCAAGGAATAAACACGGCTTCACTAAGGAAGGGGTTCTGCTTCAAATGGATCAGGCCCTTTTCCTATTCCAATAGATAGTAGGAGGTCTTGTATGAAGAGGAAATGGTTATCTGGGGCGCTGGTCGCAGGTCTTCTCGCAACAAGTATACCGTTTGGGGGTGTTGAGGCTGCATATTTGGAAGCGCTTCCTGCCTTTCCCGGCGCGGAAGGTGGCGGGAAATATGTAACCGGTGGAAGAGCTCAATCTGTGTATGAAGTGACGACGCTGGCTGATTACGGTCTCAAGGAAACACCCATTCCAGGTTCTTTCCGCGATGCGGTAAGCCAAAGCAATCGGACTATTGTCTTCCGTGTGGGAGGGACCATCCATCTGAAGGAATCCCTCAAGGTTACCGGCTCCAATCTGACGATTGCCGGGCAAACGGCTCCAGGTGACGGGATCACAGTTACCGACTACACAACATCTGTTGAGGCGGACAATATTATTATGCGGTATATGCGTTTCCGGCTAGGAGACCGGGTAGCTAGTGAAGATGATGCCTTTGGATCACGATACCATAAGGATATTATTATTGACCATAGCTCATTCAGCTGGTCCGTGGATGAAGTGGTCAGTCTGTACGATAACGAGAATACTACTGTGCAATGGTCGATATCTGCTGAAAGTATGCTGATGACTAGCCATCAAAAAGGTCGCCATGGTTACGGGGGGATTTGGGGTGGTAAAAATGCCAGCTATCTCCATAATTTAATCGCTCATAGTACGAGTCGTAACCCTCGATTACCTACGATCACCAAGCTGATTGATCTGACGGAGATGACCAATAACGTTATTTATAACTGGGGATTCGCCTCGACTTATGGTGGCGGAGCAGAGGATTATCGATATAACATTACTAATAATTACTATAAAAATGGACCAAACACCTACAGCAGTGTGAATAAACAATTGTTCGGGGAAGTGGCTCCAGAAACCAGATTGTTTATTGATGGGAACATAATGGAGGGGAGTCCGGAAGTTACTGCGGACAATTGGAAGGGTGTGCAGAAGTTCTCCAATATCTCTAAGCTTGCAGAGCCTGCAACGATGCCTAATCCGTATAAAGCGGTGTCAGCGGAGGAGGCTTACGTAAATGTACTGGCTGATGCGGGAGCCACTCTGCCTAGACGAGATGCCTATGATGCACGAGTCATTAATGATGTGAAGAACCGTACCGGGCAGCATATTAATTCTCCTATTGAAATTGGCGGGTATCCCGATTATCCAGAGACAGCATCAAGCGTGGTGGATAGTGATCATGATGGAATGGATGACGCATGGGAGCTGGCGAAAGGTCTGTCACCTTCCGATCCTGAAGATCGCAATGGAACGACGCTTTCTATGGAAGGTTACACCAATCTGGAAGTATATTTGAATGATCTAATTATTCAAGGTGAAGCAGAGGGGGAGCACATAGATAATCCTGTAACCGCTATCAATTATCCTGCGAATAATCAAATTTTTGAGTCAGGTAGTAAGGTGAACGTAACTGCTTCTGCGAGTGATAGCGATGGAATTGCTAAAGTGGAGTTTATTGTAAATGGTGTGAAGCTAGGGGAAGATCTCACTGCACCTTACAGTTTCGATTGGAACAATGTTCAAGACGGGACCCATTACCTCGTTGTTCAGGCCATAGACCATAAGGGTCTTAAGACACAATCGGATAACGTGGCTATTCATGTTAATACAATAGGCCCTACGCTCCCGTGGACGTCAGTGGATATTGGCCATCCAGGGATTGCCGGACAGACCACACTTCATCCGGAGAGTGGCAAAATCACGCTCAAGTCGGCTGGACTTATCGGAGCTACTTCGGAAAGCGAAAGCGCGGTTGATAACTTTCACTTTGCTTATCAAACCCTGAAAGGCAACGGAGAAATTATCGCTAAAATTGATTCCGTGACACCGACTGATGATTATGCTAAAGCAGGAGTCATGATTCGTGATGGCCTCAAGGATAATGCCAAGATGGCTTTGCTGGCGATCCCTTATGTTAAATATGGCAAGAAAGGCGTTCTAATTACACGTTCTACTGAAGGGGCCAAGGTAATAAAAACCGAGCCAGAAAGCTTCATCAATACGCCTTATTGGGTTAAATTGGTTCGTCTTGGTAATGAAGTGACGGGCCTAATATCACCAGATAAGTTGACTTGGAGTAAGGTCGGTACAGTAAGTCTTGGTCTTAGTGACACGGTTTATTTTGGTCTTGGAGCCGATGCAGCAAAAGTAGACAACAAGGTTAACAGATATAATACTTCTGTCTTCAGTGGTGTGGAGCTAAATTCGCTTGGGGATAAGTTTCCGAGTGCTCCTCGTGGACTTACGGCAACAGCAGGCCAGGAGAAGGTGAAGCTGGACTGGGAGACGGTAGAAACTGCTCAATCGTATAGTGTTAAACGTAGTGAGGTTTCAGGTGGTCCCTACAAGACGATCAGCACAGATGTCCTAGATAGCCAGTATAAGGATTCTGGATTGAGCCCAGGGAAAACCTATTATTACGTAGTTAGTGCGGTGAATGAGCTTGGAGAAAGCTTCGATTCCATGGAGGCTAGCGCTGAGCCTAACGGCGAGGCTGGGAATATTTATTACGTAGATGAGGACTATGAGCAGGTCGACGTGGGTGTGACTCCTGAATATTATGAGGTCACTCCGAAACCACAGACTGAAGCGCAAAAGGTTATCGTATCTGCCACACCATCCGGCAGTAAGGGGAATACTTCAGCCAAAGTACTGGATGTGTATGATGCAGCAAACGGTAATGTGCAGTTTATCCGTAAATTCGTGCCCATTACGGGTGCGTTAGTCATTGATACTGACTTTATGTTTGCGTCAGAATCGGGAACCTCAGTATTCCTTCAAGCCCAGAGTACAGACGGTACCAAAACGGCGTTCTCTATCGAGAGCAGAAAGCCAACGCTTCCTGAGGCCTCGAACAAGTTTACATTAACTATGAGCAGAGGGAGCAGCCAGTATCATCAACTGATGAATTCCTATTCATTGAATCAGTGGTATAACCTTAAGCTAAAGGTCGATGTGAAAAATGATAAAGTAGAGGTATACATCGATGATCAGCTTGCTGGCGCTTTTCCGTTTACAACTACGAATTTTGCCAGCTATGGTATTGGTCGTATTTTGTCCAAGACGCCGGGTGGAGGATCAGGCCATTATTATTTAGATAATCTTAAAGTGTATGTTGAACCGATCGAAACGCCACTTGGTTTGACAGGTCTCCCGGGGAACGAAGCAGCTCAGCTGAAATGGCCTATTCTTGAAGGTGCGACTTCTTACAATATTAAGAGAAGCCTTACGAGTGGGGGGCCTTACGATACCATAGCTAGTGCTATTACAGAGACATCATATATTGATACAGAGGTAACCAATGAAACTACTTATTATTATGTGATCTCCGCGATGGCGCCTACGGGTGAATCAGGGAATTCTAATGAAATTAGGGTTATCCCATCCGCACTTGCGGTGAAATTGCCAGCGCCAGAGTCACTTGCTGCTGTAAGTCGGAATACTCAGCTAGATCTGAGCTGGGATGTGGTGGAGAATGCAGCAGGCTATTCTATCAAGAAGTGGAATGAAGCCATAAGCAGCTATGAACCTGTGGCAAAAGACATCGTCGGAACAACTTATCGTATTGGAGGACTAACCAACGGGCATGCCTATCGGTATGTTGTATCGGCGACAAATGTTGCCGGAGAAGGCAAAGCGTCGGAGCCTGTTCTTGCCACTCCGGCAGCTCCTTTGGAAACGCCGGTGGTTTCCATTCAAGCTGGTGATGGTGCGATGACATTGAGTTGGGCAGTGATCGAGGATGCGAGCCAGTATATAGTTAAACGTGCTTTATCTTCGAACGGACCTTATGAAGTGCTTGGTGCTGATATAAGCGGCACAAGCTTTATTGACCGCAAGACAGTAAACGGCACGCCGTATTATTACAAGGTCCAGGCTACAGACGGTACCCGTAGTAGTCTGGACTCAGCTGTTACCCCAGCGGTTTCATACCAGAACTTCGGTCAGCCGCAGGCTCCACAAGAAGTTATGGCAGAGCCGGGCAACAATGAAGTTCGTCTAATCTGGAGCGCAGCTGATGGAGCGAGCAGCTATCAAATTGTACGCTCGGAGAGCGGGGGAACCTATGTGGTCGTAGCTGAAGGGATTGAAGCAGCAGGCTATACCGATAAAGAATTAACCAACGGTAATGCCTATCAATATGCGGTAATAGCCATCGGAGATAAGGGGGCCAGTGTTCCATCCGAGATGGTTCATGTCGTTCCAGCTCCTGTGATTATCGTGGATCAGAATGGGGCAGGAGATTATAAGACAATTAATGAAGCCATCCAGGCAGCGCCTGATAATAATGCCATAACCACGATTATTAAGGTAAAGAACGGCATCTATAATGAGAAGGTTCTAGTTCCTTCTAATAAGAAGAAGATCAACCTGATCGGGGAGAGCCGAGAGGGTACCGTTCTTGTTAATGGAGATTCAGCCAAAACCATCGGCTCAGATGGCAAAGAAGTGGGCACCAGTGGCAGCTATACACTGAAAGCTGCGGCAACAGATTTTACACTGGAGAATATGACGGTTCAGAATAGTGCAGGATTGAATGCTGGTCAGGCAGTTGCTTTGTATGCTGAAGGGGACCGGGGTGTATACCGGAATGTGAAGCTTCTTGGATATCAGGATACCCTGTTCGCGGATAAGGGGAGAGCCTATTTCGTCGACAGTCATATTCAAGGTACGGTAGACTTCATTTTCGGTAATTCTCCTGCGGTATTTGAGAATAATGTGATACAAAGTGCAGGTGCCGGTTATGTTACTGCACCTTCCACTGAATCAGGTAAGCCAGGCTATGTGTTCATCAACAATCAGCTAACAGCGAATGATGGTGTAGCTGCTGGAACAGTGGATCTGGGGAGACCCTGGAGAGATTATGGCAGCTCAATCTTCATCAACACGGAGATGGATGCACATATTCGTGCGACTGGATGGCATGAATGGTATGAAGGTCGATCCAAGACAGCACGTTTCTCCGAGTATTTGAGCTATGGTGAGGGAGGTAACGCATCTTTACGTTATAGCTGGTCTAAGCAATTAACGGCAGAAGAGGCAGCAGCCTATACGATTCAGGCCGTTCTTGGTGGGAATGATGGATGGAATCCGCAGAAATCAACAATCTTGGTCAATCAAGCACAGCTTCCTGCGATACATGTGTCTTCAATTACAGTAAAGAGTAAAGATGGAGCCAGCAGCATTGATTCAGAGGGTGGGGTTTTGCAGCTGGCAGCTTCTGTTCTTCCAGAGAATGCGACGAATCCTAATGTTAGCTGGGCTGTGACTGATTCTGATGGTATAACCTCTACGGATAAGGCGGTTATTGATGAGAATGGTTTGCTTACAGCCAGAAAAAACGGGACGATTCAAGTGACTGCACGAGTGGCGGATGGCAGTGGAGTGACAGGAAGTCTAGAGATCAACATCAGTGGTCAAGGTGAACCTATAGCAGAATTACCTGTTGCAACGCTGAAAGGACCTGTTACCGTATCGTCAGGTCAAGCGTTTGCTTATCGTGTCGGGCTCACGAATGTAACTACTTCCGTCTACAAAGAAGTATATGCTGTAGACTTTAAGCTGGAATTCGATGCAACGGGTGTAGAATTTGTATCCGTCCAGACTATATCTGATGAATTGAGAATTACTCATATTGAACAAGAAACTCCAGGTCTAATAAGAGTTAGTATAACCGGGACCAAGGCAGAGAATGTCCTGACTGACGATGCAGAATTCGTGGAAATGATCTTTAAGGCCAAGAAGATGACCAGTGAAATGGCTGTACCGCTTGGATTTATCTCATTCCGCGGCTCGAACGCAGATGGCGAATTCGACATTCTGCACGAGGCACAGTCCATTGTTCGTATCATTCCGATATCAGTCTTGGAAATTAAAGTGGTAACCAAAGACAATGTGAGCCGAATTAAAAAAGGGGAGACCCTGCAGCTGCTGGCTACGGTCCTACCAGAACATGCATCAGATCCCTCGGTCATATGGTCGGTGGTCAATGAGGATGGATCTGCGGCTGAGCGCGCATCCATTACGGATGCTGGTCTGCTCAGCGCTATAGCAGCGGGTAAAGTAACTGTGAAGGCGACGGCCAAAGATGGCTCAGGTGTTGCAGGTATAATGTCTATTGAGATTATTGCGGATACTCAGATTTCAGAATCAGGGGATACGTCTTCATCATCAACAGTGGAGCCGAAGAAATTACCGGAAGCAGCAGTGAACGCAGGGAGAGTCATTCTTTCTGTGACAGCAGATACGAAGGGCAAGGCTGTTGCGACGATCACGGCGACTATTCTACAGCAAGCCATAAACTCGATGCAGAGCGGAGGGTTAAGCATCGAAGTGAAGCCATCCGCGGACAGCTCGGTGGTTGAACTGACCCTACCAGCTCATGAACTGGCACAAGCTGCAACAAATGGTATGCAGTCATTGGAAATAGATATGGGTCTGTCCACCTTCAGAATAAATGCTGATCTGCTTCGTGCAATGGCTGGATCTGACGCTTCGAATATTAAGCTTGTAGTAGGCAGAGTGGATGCAAAGACACTGGTACTTCAGACCGATGTCGGGGATATTTATGAATTTACATTCTTTGTTGATGGTAAGCGATTTGATAGTTTTGGACGTGGACTGAAGGTAGGATTGGATTTCAAACCAAAGACGACTTCGGAAGTAGAGCAAATAGTAATTTACCAAATTCGTGCAGATGGGACAATGGAAGTCGTTAGAAACTCCCAATACAACGCAGGAATAGGGCAGATGATGTTTAGACCAGAGGATTCCAGCAGATTTACAGTAGGGTATGCAGAGAATTCTTTTAATGATATCGCTGGACTAGGTTGGGCACAAAATAGTATTCATGCTCTTGCAGCCAGAGAAATTCTGCAGGGAGTAGGAGATCATAACTTCGGACCACAGCTGGATGTAACTCGGGCACAGTTCCTGAAGATGCTGATGCTGGCTCTTGAACTGGATGATGCCAGCGCAGTAAGTACATTCCAGGATGTGGCGCTGAATGACTGGTACTATAGCTCTGTTGCTGCCGCCGGGAAGCTTGGTATTGTTCAGGGCAGACCTGATGGTACTTTCGGTGCCAATGAATTCATTAGCCGTGAGGAAATGGCATTGATGGCCTATCGTGCAGCACAACTCTCCAAGCTTCCGGTAACAGAATTGGGAGAGCCAGCTCTTTTCACAGATGCATCTGGTATTTCGGGCTATGCGCTAGAGGCTGTTCAATCTATGAGTGGTGCAAACATCATTCAAGGAGTTGGCAAGGACAGCTTTGCACCTAAAGCACATGCTACTCGGGCTCAGGCAGCAGTGATTGTGTATCGGTTGTTTCAGTTATTGTAAACATTTCAAGTTGACACCCTGTGTGATTTATCATATTATAATTCGTATTGTTATAAGTAAATAAACCAAACTCTATCCAGTGGATGGAGTGGCGGAATTTTGTCAAAGATGTATTCTTTGGTTTCAGTCGCCCCTTGTCATTTCGATGACAAGGGGCTTTATTATGTGATTTGGACGGCTCAATAGGACGGTTCAACAGAAAGGAAAGAAGATTACGATGAATATGAAGTTACTCAAATATGCTTTCCTAGTATTTATAGGAGCATGTAGTTATGGATCGCTGTCTACGATCGTTAAGCTTGGAATGAACGATGGATTTAGAATGCAGCAACTGGTCGGGTCGCAATACTTTTTTGGATGGTGCATGCTGCTCTTGTTAGTTGTTTTATTTTCCCGAAAAAAACTCGGATTAAAGGTAGGTGCTTCGTTATTAGGCGCGGGGATTACCATTAGTATGACGGGTATTTTCTATGGGTTTGCCGTTGAACAATTACCTGCTTCGATTGCGATTGTTCTCTTATTCCAATTTACTTGGATTGGTGTGATTCTGGAGGCTGTTGTAGATAGAAAATGGCCTAGTCGAGAGAAAATAATTTCAATGGTTATCCTTTTGATAGGAACCATATTAGCTGGGGGGATTCTAGAACCTAGTGTAGGCGAAATGACTACGAGTGGTATTGTTTTCGGTTTGATGTCTGCGGTGTCGTTTGCCTTTTATATTTTTGTCAGTGGGAGAGTGGCTACGCAGGTACCTGCTGTGAATAAAAGCTTGTATATGACTACAAGTGCAATGATTATTATTATGGTTGTTTTTTCCCCTTCCTTTATTTATGACGGAGCACTTACAGATGGACTTTGGAAGTATGGTCTTCCTTTAGGGTTGCTTGGTATAGTTATTCCTGTACTTTTCTTTTCTATCGGTGTTCCGAAGCTGGGATCAGGTCTGGGAACGATTCTTGGTGCGGCGGAGTTACCGGCAGCTGTAGTAGCCTCCGTGTTAGTCCTGCAAGAAGAGGTATCTCTACTTCGCTGGGTTGGAATTTTCGTTGTTCTGATCGGCATTGCTGCACCACAAATCATACCGATGCGAACAGGGAAAAAGTCACCCAAACGATCCTCCAAAACCGTCACTCCGTAAGGCAGAACTTTAAACTGTAAACTAGCATCGATGATATGATCAGGTCCTTATAGGATGAGATTATCAATCGGTGTTTTTTTTTTTGCAGAAAAAGATTGGTGTTAATTTTTCTGGTATGGCGGATCAACGGCTATTATATAGTGGTGCTATTCTATTTAATGGAGATGACCACTGATGAACCGAAACGACTATGACTATTTTAAGTCTTTACACGATCAAGAAAATCCGCTAATCCTGTATAACTGCTGGGATGTAGCCTCAGCTAAAGCGATAGAACAAGCGGGTTCACAGGCTATAGCCACAAGTAGCTTCGCTATGGCAGACGCATGGGGATATTCAGATGGTGAACAGTTTTCATTAGAGCAGCTACTGTGGTATGTTTCAAGAATAGCAGAACATGTATCGGTGCCATTGACGGTAGATATTGAGGGTGGATATGCTGTAGATGTAGAGTCCTTAGCCAATAACATGGAACAATTATTCCAGCTAGACATCTGTGGGATCAATTTCGAGGATCAAAAGGTGAATCATCCGGACGATGAATTATGGGCAATCGAGGAACAAAGTCATCGTATTCGAACTATAAAGCAAGTGGCAGTCAAACTTCAAAAGAGTGTATTTATGAATGCCAGAACCGATCTCTTTTTCAAAAATAGGAAGCATTCTTTGGATTTAGTGAATGAAGCAATAGAGCGTACCTGTTCTTACGCTGCTGCTGGAGCGGATGGGATTTTTATTCCGGGGCTTACCGATCGAATTCTGATAGAACATTTTGTGCAGCAGTCACCACTGCCTGTAAATGTCATGGTGATGGACGGAATGATTTCAAATGCTGAATTACAGGAGCTGGGTGTAAAAAGAATTAGCTATGGACCGTATAGTTACTTTCAGGCACAGCATAATCTTCAAGAAGATGCTCGAACCATTCTGCAGCCATCCGCGCACATTATTTAGAAATGAGCTAACGACACTATGATCACTAATAAACAGCAAATCGATAAATATTATGAGATGTTAGTCGAAAAAAACTCCAATTATGAAGGCGTATTTTTCGTAGGCGTGAGGACAACACGGATCATGTGCAGGCCAACTTGTCCCGCTAAAAAGCCATATAAAGAAAATTGCGAGTTTTTTGCAACAGCCAAAGAAGCTTTGTTAGCGTCGTATAGACCTTGTAAAAGATGCCAGCCTATGTCCAATCCCACGAAAATGTCTACAGAGGTTAAGCTTCTTGTTGAAGCTATTGAGCTTAATCCGGAAAGAAAATGGACAGATAAAGATTTTGATGAGCTGTCCATGAGTGCAAATACAGCACGCCGACAATTTAAGAAGCAATTCGGAATGACATTTATTGAATATGCACGTTCTAGACGTTTAGGGCTGGCGTTCAAACATATCAGGAATGGGGATTCAATCATTAACGCACAACTGGACAGCGGGTACGATTCGAGTAATGGGTTTAGGGATGCTTTTTCACGAACGATGGGGACTGTCCCCAATCATTCCAAGCAGATTAAAGTATTGTATTGTACCTGGATAGAAACGATCTTAGGGTCTATGCTTGCGATCTCAGATGAAGAGTGTCTTTTACTGCTGGAATTTGTGGATCGAAAAGGGCTTGAGAACGAAATTAAGAAACTACGCACCCGCTTAAATGCAACTATTTTGCCTGAAAAAGTACCCGTACTAGCGCAGATTGAGGAGGAATTAAATCTTTATTTCGAAGGAAAACTCACAGAATTCAGAACGCCGATTCGTTATATAGGCTCTGATTTTCAGCAAAGGGTATGGAATGAACTTCGGAGAATTCCTGTAGGACAAACGGTCTCTTACAAGGAGCTTGCAGAGAAAATTAACAATCCTGCTGCTTGCCGCGCTGTAGCAAGGGCTAATGGAGCGAATCAATTATCAATCCTAGTTCCATGTCACCGGGTGATAAACAGCAACGGTGAATCAGGGGGATATGGCGGCGGGATCGCAAGAAAAGAATGGTTAATCCATCATGAGAACAACCTTAGTTCGTAGGTAGCTTATCAACTAAAAAATACTACATTCGATGTGTCTGAAGTTTGGGTACGTCGTTTTTTTTATGTTTTTTTCAGGCTCCAAAGTACTGTTTTAATCAAAAGAAGGAAAATTTATGAATTCACAACAATATCCAATTATGATAGCATAATATATATTTTCATAAGAAAACGCAGCCTTATTTTAAGAAGATTGGAGCGAAAATCATGCTGAAGGTTCTGATCGTGGATGATGAACCCTGGGTACTTGAAGGGCTGAGAACGATGATTGACTGGGGGAAATATGGCTTTGAAGTGTGTGCTGAAGCTCAAAATGGCTCAGAAGCGATGAGACTTATTCAGGAATATAAACCGGAATTGGTCTTAACAGACATTAATATGCCGGTTATAAACGGACTAGAGCTTATCGCACAGTTAAATGAAGTGATGCCAAATCCTCCGAAATTTGTGGTGTTGACCGGGTATGACGACTTTAATTATGCACGTACGGCATTGCAACAACGAGTGAATGACTATTTATTAAAGCCTATTGATGATGAAGAAATCGATTCTTTATTAAGCAGGATTACGCCTATGATCCAAAATGAAATCGCTTCCAATGAGGCGTTTGATAAGAAGCAATTTTTTATCGTAAACAATATCGCCAACCGTCTAATTCAAGGTGAGTATAACGAAAATTTAGAGCATCTAACCCGGAGCACATTGAACATTCAAGTGAATGCAGAGTTAATGTGTATTCTTATCGAACCAGCCACGTCTATGAATCCATTCCAGCCACGGATCATTGACTATTTTCCCAAGGAATGTACTAGTTTCTTTCAAGATCGATCGGGAAGAACAGGGATCATTCTTCAGTCAGCTACTATAGGAAATGAGAATCTGGACGCGATCGTCAACCAGATTTGTTCGGATATCGCTGAACAATTTCATGAACCGGTTCTCCTAGCGATTAGCACTAGATTGATAGGGGTATGTTCGATTCGAGAAATCTATACGCAGGCACTTGATGTATGGAAACGAAAGAAACATCAGCAAAAGAATGGAATCTTTTATTATTGTGAGCTTGGAATCCTAAAGAAGAAAGAACATCATGAGGATCACTTCAAGCGGCTGCTGGATAAAGTCTTGGCGAATGATATAGAACAGATCCAGCCATGTGTAAAAGAAGCGTTTGCCTCTTTTGTAGAGTATCAGTTGACGATTGAGGTCGTGCAAGCCCAAGTGGCTAATTTGGAGCTTACGATCTGTACACATATTGCCCAAATGAATGGTGTACCGGATACGATGATGACAAAGCTTCAGCTAGAGTATGGGAATCTAGGTGAATTAAATGATTATTTGGTATTAAGCCGCTATGTTCAAAGTCTGTGTACGCTGGCGACAGTCTATCTATCTGAATTAGAGCAGCAGAATGAACGAAATACGATTTACAAGGTGATTCAGTATGTGGATCGTGAATTTCGGAATAAATTGAAGCTTCAGGACTTAGCACGGCAATTTCATATCAATTCTACCTATTTGGGACAGCTATTCAGGAAACAAACGGGTCAGGGCTTTAGTGAATATTTAAATGCCAAAAGGATTGAGGAAGCCAAAAGTCTGCTTAAGAGAACGCAACTGAAAATATCGGATATAGCGGTGCAGGTGGGATTCTCAAACACAGACTATTTTATTGATAAGTTCAAGCTGCTTGTAGGGGTAGTACCATCCGTCTATAAAAATGAAAATAAAAACCATTAGCTCTAGGGGAAGCAAGGTGTTCATATGGAAAGAAAGAAATTTAGATTTAGAAAAGTAGTGAATGACATTCCACTGAACTATAAATTTTCCCTCATTTACATTATAGGTGTCCTCCTCCCTATTATTATTATCAACCTTGTTTTTTTGGACCGGATTTCCGATTTGATCAAATCTAGAGAACAGCAGAACTTAGAAATATCTTTAGAGAGAGCCAGAAAGGATATTCAAGATTTCATTGAGGGTGGAGTAGCAGTCAGCTACACGCTTTCCTCAGATAAGAATCTGTATGAATTGTTAGAGCGGAGGTATGGGAACTCTATTGAATTTTATGACACCTTCGACGAACAGCTTCGAGGCCGGATGAACAGTTATATGCCAGTTAACAATCAGCTTGAACGGATTACTGTATTTACGAATAATGAATCCATTGTTTCCGGCAGCAACTATCAGGTCATCACTGACAAGGTAAAGGAGAGCGAATGGTACAAGCAGTTCAGAGTTGCGAATAAACATGTGTTTCTTGCTGCTTATCATATGAGCGAGGCCCCCAATGTGGCTTCTACTGCCCCCTATTTGAGCGTAATTGAACGAATGGACGTATACAGCTCATTGAATACATTTGAGAAGCTGCTTAGAATCGACTTGGATCTCAGTAAAATATATGACGTCATTATTAGAGAAAAGGATTATTTGAGTCTTTATCTGGTGAATGAGCAGGATGAAATCATTATGTCTGCACTGAGCGGATATCAGAGAGGGACGAAAGATCCTTATCCGGTGTTCAAGCTACTTGATGATGAACGCAAGGAAGATGTACATATTGTGTCGGTTGGCGGGGCCAGTTATATAAAAGGCTGGCGAATTATAGGGGTTACACAAGGGGAGCGTATTGCTCAAGCAATACTGGAAATTCGAATTTATGCAGGTGTTCTGGCCTCCATAGTAACCTTGCTTACTACCGCCTTTTTATATGTGATGTTGAGATCCTACAATTATCGGGTAAAACGGTTGTCGAGGCATATGCAGAAGGTAACAAATGAGAAATTCGATTTGATTCGAATCGATGAAGGTCAGGATGAGATTGGCGGATTGATACGTAATTTTAACATGATGACCACTAGAATTAATTCTCTGATCAATGATGTATACAAGCTGGAGATTCAGAAGAATAGTCTGGAAATGGAAAGGGTAAGGGCTGAACTGAATTTTCTGCAAAGTCAGATGAATCCTCATTTTCTATTTAATACGTTAAACGCTATCCTAGTGGTATGTACCAAAAATAATTACTCGGATGTAACGGATATCATTAAGAGCTTATCGAAATTGCTTAGAAGACTGCTTAGCTGGAAGGAAGATCTCGTCACATTGGAAGAGGAAATGACCTTTATTGAGATGTATTTAAAAATTGAGAAGTTCCGGTTCAGGGATAAATTTGAATATCAATTTGAGATCGATGAGCAGTCGCTACAATATAAAATTCCGAAGCTAAGCATGCAGCCGTTAGTAGAAAATTCCTGTAAACATGGCCTGCAGACCATAGAAGGAATCGGCATCATTAAAGTTAAGACGGAAATTGTGGATGGCCGTTTGCAAGTTACGATTTCTGATAATGGCAAAGGGATCGAACCGGGCCAGCTTAAACAAATATTATTTAATGTTCAAAATGAAGAAGCCTCCTCAGGAACGAATATCGGAATTCGCAACGTGTATCGCAGACTGGAGTTATATTATGATGATCAGGTTCGCTTTGAAATCAACAGCGTCCCAAATGAAGGAACTGTTGTCACGTTTGGTATTCCGCTAAAGCTCCTGGAACGAAAAAATAGCTAGAAGGTGAGGGAGCTTATGAAATATAAAGTGTTATTGATCGATGATGAGCCTAGCGCTCTTGAGGGGATGCAATTATGGATAGACTGGCAGGCGCTTGGCTTTGAGGTGTGTGGAACCTCCAGTAATGGCAAAGAGGGCTTACAGTTAATGAAGCAGCTTCTGCCGGATCTTGTAATTACAGATGTAAATATGCCGCTGATGAATGGCCTGGAGATGGTTGCAGCCTGGCAGCAAGAAGAGACTAAGAAGATTAAGTTTGCCATACTAAGCGGTTATAGTGAGTTTGAATATGCTAAGACGGCTATACGCTACGGCATTAATCATTATCTGATGAAGCCGCTTTTCGAAGAAGAGGCGGCAGAAGAACTGAAGGAGATATATCAGGAGTTAGAACAGGAAAAAGAGAAGCGAAGCTTAAATCAAATGGCAACCTCTGAGGAAGTTGTCTCTCTTCTTAAGCGTATTCTGAATGAGAAAGCGGAAGATAAATCGGATTATACAGTACTTACCGGTTTATCGGAAGGCAAAAGCCTTTGGAATATTTGTTTACTACAGACAGACCCGACGATGTATACGGAAATAAGAGAGAAGGCGGTAGCTCTCCTAACGAATACGGAATCGATGTTTCTGATTGATCTGGAGACCTATTGCTTTGGCATCGTATACGGGTATCCCTCGGAGTCTGATGAGGGTGCTGCTATATACCCTACAATATCTCCCTTGTTGAATGAACACCCTATGCAAGCCATGTATATTGCAGTAGGGGCTAGTGAGAGTTCCTTGCTTCAAATTGCGAATAGTTATCGAACGGCGAAAGAAGCGTTAATGTATTATTTTTATAATTCTGATCATTCGGGGTTCTTGACCTATCAGGGAACCAAGGATAGTCAGTTCAGCTATCACTATGATCAAATTAAACTGATGGATGACTTAATGAGAGCTATTAATACATTGGATACAAAAGGCTTTAAACAAGCTGTGGGCTTAGCCTCCCGCAGTTTTCGTGAGATGCGCATCGCTCCAGAGGTTGTGAAGAAGATCGTTATTCATATTATGTATAAGATTGTTGAGTTTACTTCGGAAGCTAGTGAAGTTCAGGTGTCATCCTTGTTAACTCAAATAACAATCCCTGAAGTGCGGGATTCGATGATGAAGTTGAACGATTTAATGCGAAATTTACTAGCATGTGGTGAGGCAAGTATTGATATTCTTCTAAGAGAACAAAGCCAAAGATCGCAGGGGATTGTGCAGGAAATTAACAACTATATTGAACAGCATTTTCGTGAAAATCTTACGATTAAAAAGCTGTCCGAGGTATTCTTCCTGCATCCAGTGTATCTGGGACAATTATTGATCAAGAAAAATGGCATTAATTTTAATGAGCAGCTGCATGACCTCCGGATTAAGGAGTCCACACGTTTACTTCAACATGGCAAGCTGAAAAACAGTGAAATCGCAGAGAAAGTAGGCTACTCCAATTATAGCCAGTTCCTCAAACAATTTGAAAAAAAGATGCATATGAGCCCTAATGAATTTAAACATCAGAACACCTAAACTTTTTGGGGGTATACCTTTAGTTCTGGCGTATTCTCAGTACATTATCACCTCTATAATTTAACTTGTAAGGGCTTACAATATCGCTACACCAACAAAATATGGAGGTGCTTTATGGGGGGCAAGTCAATATCAAAGTTCAAACTTAGTCTGATTGCAGTGTTATCTCTGAGTTTTACCTTGGCAGGATGCGGTGGAAACAATAACAATAATACCACTGCTAAGGGGGAGAATAAACCGGCAGAAACAACCGCTGCAACTACTGCTGCTGGAACAGATGACAAGAAGATTGAACCATTTGAAGTTAGTATTTTCATAGGCGAGGCGGGCCAACAGCCAACTCCGGATAACAAAATCTACAAGAAAATCAAAGAAGAAACAGGTGCCTCTTTTAATTTTGAGTTTTTGGCAGGGGATATCAACCAGAAGCTTGGAGTTATGATTGCAGGTCAGGACTATCCTGATTTGATGACAGGTAATACCAAGTTAACAGGAGCAGGTGCATTTATTCCGCTGGAAGATTTGATAGAAGAGTACGCACCAAATTTGAAAGCGCATTATGCAGATTACTGGAACATGATGAAGGACCCAAATGACGGTCATATCTATGTTCTGCCTAACTATGGCGTCTATAACGGTAAAGTAAACAGCTCTTGGTATTCAGGACCAGCATTCTGGATTCAAAAGGCGATTCTTAAGGAGTTTGGTTATCCAAAGGTCCAAACACTGGATGAGTATTTCGACCTCATTGCCAAATATAAAGAAAAGTACCCAACGATTGATGGAAGTCCAACTATCGGATTTGAAATCCTTAATAACGACTGGAGAAACTGGGGTCTCTTTAACGCTCCTCAGCACCTGATTGGTCATCCGAATGATGGTGGAGTTGTGGTTAAGGATGGTGTAGCAGAGCTATTTGCGGATAAAGATTATGCTAAGCAATATTATAAAAAACTTAACGAAGTGAATGCACAGGGTCTGATCGATAAAGAAGCTTTCGTACAGAACTATGACCAATACATGGCGAAATTGTCCAGTGGTACTGTTCTCGGAATGTTTGATCAACACTGGAACTTCAATGCCGCAGAAGATTCCCTTACCACGCAAGGGAAGATCGAAAGAACTTATGTAGGACTGCCGCTTGTATATGATACAGCGACAAAAGATTATTATCGTGATCTTGCCGTTCTTAACTTGAATAACGGTTTCGGGATCAGTGTGAATGCTAAAGATCCAGTGAAAATTATCAAGCTTCTGGATACGCTGATACAAGAAGATTGGCAGAAGGTCCTCTCTTGGGGAATTGAAGGAGAAGATTACATCGTTGAGAATGGCAGATTTATGAGAACGCAAGAGCAACGCGATCAAGCTGCTGATGCTACATGGCAGTTGGCTAATAAAGCCAAAAAATTCATGGACTTTGCACCTAAGATAGAAGGTAGCTATAGTGACGGCAATGCGACAGATGCTGCTGCACAGCCTGAAGAATATAAGGCGGGTCTGAAGCCGTTCGACAAAGAAGTTCTTGATGCTTACGGATTTAATAGTTATGTAGATTTCTTCAGTGAACCTCCTGCCAATCCTGTAGCTTACCCAGCCTGGTCTATTGATTTAGTAGAAGGCTCTGACGCTAAAGTGGCTAACACCAAGATCAATGATACGTCCACCAAGTATCTGCCAAAAGTAATTTTGGCTAAACCATCCGAATTTGATTCTGCTTGGAGCGAGTATGTATCAGAAATCGGCAAAGCTAATGTCAAAGCCTATGAAGATAAAATCAACGAGCAAATTAAATGGAGAATTGAAAAGTGGAGTAAATAAGCAGAAATTCTATGAATAAGATCAGCAGGTGGAAGGCTATTAAGCCTTCCGCCTACTGAAATATAGGATTGCGTGGGGAGATTACTATATATGGATGAGATCTTAGCAGGGAAAAAAGTTGACCGGCATCCTAAAAGAAAAAAGAAACAGCCTGTTACTTGGTCTTTGATCAAGAATCAGAAGCAATTGATTTGGATGTCTTTGCCTTTGACACTTTATATCGTTCTTTTTGCTTACGTCCCAGTCTGGGGATGGACTATGGCTTTTCAGGATTATAAACCGGCCCGCGCTTTTAGCGAACAAACATGGGTTGGATTTAAGCATTTCAAGTTTCTTTTTACAGACGATAACTTTTTGAGGGTACTACGCAATACGCTTGCGATGGGTATCATTAATCTGATTTTAGGTTTTACAACTGCGATAATACTTGCTTTGCTGCTGAATGAAATCAAAAATGTGATCTGGAAGAGAGCCGTGCAGACCATATCTTACTTGCCCCACTTTCTGTCTTGGATTATTGTAACAGGAATTGTAGCTACCTCCCTCTCGGTTAATGACGGGATTATCAACATCGTACTGATGAAATTACATCTTATTGATTCACCGATCCTTTGGTTGAGTGAAGGGAAGTATTTCTGGGGTATTGTGGGGGCTTCACACGTCTGGAAAGAGGTTGGATGGAGTACAATCATCTACTTGGCTGCTATTGCTTCTATTGATCCAGCTTTATATGAGGCTGCTGAGATTGATGGGGCTAACCGGTACAGAAAAATGTTCAATGTAACCTTGCCGGGAATTAAATCAACCATTGTAATCCTGTTGATAATGTCCGTAGGTCATGTACTGGAAGCCGGATTTGAAGTTCAGTACTTGTTAGGAAACGGGCTTGTTGTAGACTGGTCGGAGACGATTGATATATTTGTATTGAAATACGGGATTGCACAAGGGAATTATTCCTTAGCCACTGCGGGTGGTATTTTCAAAACAGTCGTAAGTATAACGTTGCTACTATTAGCAAACTGGACTTCGAAACGGCTTGGGGAAGAGAGGCTGTTATAATTATGGAAAAAACTCAATTGATTCCTCAAAAATCTCCAAAAAGTAATGTTGGAACTCGCATGAGAAATAGGGGGATCGAACCAGTATTGTTCGGCACCTTCAATACAGTATTTATGATTTGTCTAGTTATTGTTACCTTGTATCCGTTTCTGAATACGATAGCAGTCTCGTTAAACGCGGGGAACGATACCATCCGTGGTGGCATTTACCTGTGGCCTAGACAGTGGACTTTACAGAACTATAAAGCAGTGTTCGCTTCAGGTACCATTTATGATGCCTTTTGGATTTCTGTTGCACGGACAGTAATATCGACGATCCTGAATCTCTTTTTAACCACAATGCTTGCTTATACGTTAAGCCGGAAAGAATATGTTTTCCGTAAGCTGATCACCGTGGTATTTGTTCTTACTATGTATTTTAATGCGGGACTTATTCCGAACTATTTCCTGATTAAAGATCTTCATTTGCTCAATACGTTTTGGGTATACGTCGTACCTACTATGATAAGTGCGTTTAATATGATCGTTATCCGCACATATATTGGTACCTTGCCAGAAAGTCTCTTGGAATCGGCGAGAATTGATGGTGCTGGGGAATTTAAAATCTTCATGAGAGTCGTCTTCCCGTTATGTAAACCGGTACTGGCTACGATCGCCCTTTTTGTTGCAGTAGGTGCATGGAACGCATGGTTTGATGCTTTTATCTACACCTCTTCCCGCCAGAACTTGAGCACATTGCAGTATGAATTAATGAAGCTGATATCATCTAGTATGAATGCGAATAGTAACCCTAGTGTAGCCAACGGGGCAGGGATGAATGCGGAGTCGGCGCAGTTAGTTACTCCAATGTCCATACGGGCAGCTGTTACTATCGTTGCTTCGGTTCCAATTTTGATAGTCTATCCATTCTTGCAAAAGTATTTTGTAGTCGGATTGAACGTAGGTAGCGTGAAGGAATAAGTAGCTTACTATCACTATTGAGTAATGGGAATGGAAAGGTTGTTTGTTAAAATATGACCCCATCTTCAATCACATATTCAAATCCAATACTTCCGGGCTTCTATCCCGATCCAAGCATCACTCGGGCAGGGGATGACTACTATTTAGTTTGCAGCTCTTTCGAGTATTTTCCTGGCGTACCTATTTT
Source organism: Paenibacillus sp. VTT E-133280 (assembly GCF_002264385.1). Classification (NCBI taxonomy): domain Bacteria; kingdom Bacillati; phylum Bacillota; class Bacilli; order Caryophanales; family Paenibacillaceae; genus Paenibacillus; species Paenibacillus sp. VTT E-133280. The sequence continues at coordinate 9,243 of NZ_NFUX01000041.1, read as the reverse complement.
TCATAGTCAGGATTTGATTCACTGGACACAAATAGGTCATGTGCTGGATCGTATAAGTCAGCTAGATACACGTAAAAGCAAGAGCTCTGGAGGAATATTTGCACCAACCATTCGTTATCATGATGGAACCTTCTATATGATAACGACCGAGGTACACGGGAAGGGGAACTTCTATGTTACGGCTACGGACCCGGCGGGTCCGTGGTCCGATCCAATTCTTATTCCTTATGGGGGCATTGACCCTTCCCTAATGTTTGATGAGGATGGAAAGGTATATGTAACCACCCAGCAGGGAGCAGATTATGACTCTCATGCCATCCAATATGAGATAGATATTGCTACGGGAGCAGCATTAACAGAACCTGTTGTCATCTGGACTGGGGATGGTGGACCTTGGACGGAAGGGCCACATTTGTACCGAATAAATGGAATGTATTATATCATGACGGCTTCAGGAGGAACGGCGAAGGAGCATCGGGAGATCGTTGGCCGCAGCTCCTCTCCATATGGACCGTTCGAACGATTACCACATCCAATATTAACGCATAGTCAAACCGAGAGTCCCATTCAATATTTAGGGCATGCCGATCTGATTGAAGATCAGAACGGGGATTGGTGGGCCGTGTTTCTTGGCGTAAGACTAATGGAATACAAGTATACCGTACTAGGAAGAGAAACTTTTCTTGCCCCTGTAACGTGGAATGAAGACGGATGGCCGATGATTGATAATAATGAAGATATTGTAGGATTGGAAATGAAGGTGCCGCGGGTTCCTGGTTCCTCTCCTAAACCTGCTTCAAGCGGAAGATATGACTTTGATGACGAAGTCTTACCCTTGTCATTAGCCTTTCTCCGTAATCCTGCTGAGGCAAGCTGGTCTTTAGAGGAACGTCCGGGATGGCTGTCTCTTCGGGGTCAACCTGAAGGTCTTAGTGATATCGGACAGGTGGCTTTTATAGGTAGAAGACAGCAGCATACTTCAGCAGAATGGAGCACACTACTGGAGTTTAACCCAAGTAGGGACGGTGACGAGGCTGGGCTTTGCGCCAGATTGGATGAGAATGCACATTATGAGATTGCTCTATCGCAAAGAAATGGACAAAGAGTAATCGTAGCTTGTTTAACCGTTGATGGAATAACACAGGTGGCGGCAGAGGTTCCAACGACAGCTGGACATCTTTATTTGAAAATTCGAGCGGAGCTAACCGAATATACCTTATTGTACGCTTTGGATGGGCAGGAGTGGATTGAGCTATCTAAGGCTCTAGCCTACCCATTATCTCCTCAAGCTGTAAAAGGAAACGGATTTACGGGTGTTCTTATCGGCTTATACGCGTCAGGTCATGGTCAAGTGGCTGAGCTACCTGCCTGCTTTGATTGGTTTGATTATCGGTCTTAATAAGTCGAACACGGAATATAATTGCGTTTGTTAGGAGGGAACTTGTTGAGACAAGCTAGTGATTTTACTGAGCCTGCATTAAAGACAGTGTTCGCTAAGGATTTCAAAATTGGCGCAGCCGTCAACCCATTGACGATCCAATCACAGGAGCATTTACTTGCCTATCATTTTAATAGTATCACCGCTGAAAATGAGATGAAGTTTGAAAGTCTGCATCCGCTTGAGGACATTTATAATTTTAAGACGGCAGACCAGCTGGTTGCCTTCGCCCGGAAATATGATATGGCGATGCGTGGACATACCTTGATCTGGCACAACCAGACTACAGATTGGCTGTTTGAGGATAAAAATGGTGGATCTGTAAGTAAAGAAACTTTGCTCTCACGAGTTAAATCACATATTCAGACCGTAGTAGGGCGTTATAAGGAAGATATTTATGCTTGGGATGTTGTCAATGAAGTTATAGCCGATGAAGGAGAAGAGCTTCTTCGCCATTCCAAGTGGCTCGACATTGTGGGCCCGGATTTTATCGCCAAAGCGTTTGAATTCGCCCATGAAGCTGATCCTAAGGCAATATTATTCTACAATGACTATAATGAATCCCATCCACTAAAACGTGACAAAATTTATGAACTGGTGAAGTCACTGCTGGAGCAGGATGTGCCGATCCATGGCGTCGGATTGCAGGCACACTGGAATTTATACGATCCTAGTCTAGATGATATCCGTGCAGCTATTGAGAAATATGCATCCTTAGGACTTCAGCTCCAACTGACAGAGCTGGATGTATCCATGTTCCGTTTCGATGACAAACGTAAGGATCTAAGGGCTGCACCAACTGATATGCTTGAACTGCAGGCAGAACGATATGAAGCGATGTTTGCCCTGCTGAAAGAATACCGTGACGTGATTAGCTCGGTCACGTTCTGGGGAGCAGCAGATGACTATACTTGGCTGGATGATTTCCCTGTTCGTGGACGGAAGAACTGGCCGTTCCTATTCGATGAAGGGCATAAGCCGAAGCCAGCTTTCCATCGAATGATCGCCTCTGAAATGAAATCATAGAGTGGGCAAGCTGCTCAAATAATGAACTGTGAACCCGTCCTTATATCGATTAAGGGCGGGTTATTTATACGTTGATAGATTAGTAGAATAGATCTCAAAGGGCGGATGAAAGTGAGTGTGACAATTAGAACGATTCTGGAAGATTTAATGGGAACTGTGGAACAAATAGATGGAACTGTAGATACTCTAAAGCCGGGGAATCCGGAAACGGTGATTACAGGGATGGTTACGGCATTTTGCGCTACGCAATATGTTGTGGAACGAGCGATTGCTATGAACGCCAATTTGTTGATCACGCATGAAGGGTTGTTTTACAGTCATCATGATCCGAGCGAGTGGTTAGAGAATGACCCTGTTTATCATTCAAAACTGAGTTTAATTGAGCGTTCTGAACTGGCTATTTTTCGTTATCATGATTATTGGCATCGGCATCAACCGGATGGGATCATGGTGGGCTTGCTACGAGAGCTTGAATGGTCAGCCTATGTGGTTGAGCAGCAACCCACTGCTACAATCCTATCGATTCCAGCTATGACGGTAAGTGAAGCGGCTCAGTATATAAAAAGAAAGCTAGGCATCCCCTACGTACGCGTTGCCGGCGATCTATCACAGACATGCAGACATGTGGGGATATTAGTAGGTTACCGAGGAGGTGGGACGATGGCTATTCCTCTTTTTAATCAGCACAATCTTGATTTAATCATTGCTGGCGAGGGCCCGGAATGGGAAACTCCAGAATATGTGAGGGATGCAGTCCATCAAGGCAGATCAAAAGCGCTGATTATGTTAGGTCATGCGGAAAGTGAAGCTCCAGGAATGAAATATTTAGCTGAAGTTCTGGCACAGAAATATCGAATAATTCCTACTTATTTTATTGCTGAACAACCGATCTATCAGCTAGTGTAGTCCATCGAAATGGAAATGAAGAATAAATTTGCATATTATGGAGAAAATGATGGGAAACCAGGTCACTGAGAAAGGAGTGTTTCAATGGAAATTCCTTTGGAGGCTGATGAAGTGTTAACTCGTATCAAAAAGCTTCAAACCGATGGAAGCTCGATCAGCAAAAAGCAAGTGAAGCAAAGCGACCCTGATCTAATGAGAAGTGCGCTGTTCTTTTTTCCGAGCTGGGAGCATGCATTGAAAAACGCCGATCTGTTGTAGCCATATGATTGTATAAAGAAGCCGAGTGGTTCAGGGATTGATCTCTGATGTCCGCTCGGCTTTTTCTAGATATATTGAGTAAACAAGAGCAAAAGAAAGAGAAAACGAAGTGTATGCTCAATATGAAATGAAAAGCATGGCTTTCAACATTATTTTGCCCACAGCTCAACTTTACAAGAAACCTTACACGGAGTATGATTCATCACATAACTGACAATTACATATGAAGTCCGCTTAATTTCCGTTAAGGAAAGCGGGGGAACCAACAACTGGGAACCAGTGTAACAATCGGTACTAGTTATGGGGTGAATCCTGTTCCGGGTGCATAACATGCAACCTTGCAGGTAGGGCAACTCTCACTGCCCGAATCCGACAGCTAACCTCGTAAGCGTATGGAGAGAGGATGAATGGCGTGTTTAGTGATGAATAGCCACAGAGAATCCCTCTGTGGTTTTTTGCTGCGTTTATAAGCAGATACAGTCGTAGAATTTATTATGAAAGAGGTGTTACCTTTGCCTATCGCTAAACTGAACGGAACTTCGCTCTATTACGAAATCAATGGAACTGGCACTCCGGTTGTGTTTATCCATGGACATGGATTAACACACAGTATGTTCAAACCACAACTGGAGTACTTTTCCGATAAATATAAAGTGATTTTGTGTGATTTACGGGGGAATGGCAAGTCAGGTGAACTCCTGGAGGCCCCTAATGAGATTATTGAAACGCAATGTCTGGATCTGATTATGCTGTTAAATGACCTGGGGGTTCGTGAAGCAGTTTTTGTTGGGATCGCCTATGGCGGTTTAGTCGTGCAACATATTGCCAAACAATATCCTGAGCGTGTAAAAGCAATCGTGGTCGCGGATAGCTTCTGTAGGAGCCACGGATCAACCCTTGTAGGGAAAATACAGCTTATGGCAGCGTATTGCAGCTTGCTAATGTATTACCTCCCAAGCGAGCTGGTGCTGCCTTCGATTCGGATGATGTACCGAGAGCGCTGGAGTCTCGCCTACAATGAGATTAGAAGAGGGCTGCTGGACAAACGTCCACGGGAGTTATATCGGCAAAGGCTGGCCACGAGCCATGTGGATTACACCAGATGCTTAAAAGCTTTTAACCGTCCCGCTTTATGTATTGTAGGGGACTTTAATGAATTTGGAGTGAATTGTATGAAGGAAATGGTGTCTCAATTGCCGCATGCGCAGTTGGCGATTATCCCGAATGCATTAGATCCGAGTAATCTGTGTCAGCCGGAGCAGTTTAATGCGATTCTTCAACGTTTTTTGGAGAAGCAGCAGGGCACTCAGCAGATTAGCTGATCCTATGAAATTGATAAAAGAAGGAGTGCTCCCGCAGCCATTGAAATTATGCGGGACACTCCTATTTCATTAGAGCTATAGGGCAGATTTCCCTAAAGAATTGGATTTCGAACCAAAGGCTGACTCAAGGGTAGTGAATGCTACGTGTGAGCCAGCTTTTTTAGTAGCTTCGTATTTTGTACAATGCTGTCTACTGATGTAAGATTAAAGATATTCGACATTAACTATTTAAAGGAGCTGAGTCATGATGTCTCAAGCCGAAACCATAAAATTGACCTCATTATCTTCAAAAGGGGGCTGCGGCTGCAAAATTGGTCCTGCTGATCTCATGCAGGTTATTCGCAGTCTGCCACCAACCGTTCCAAATCCGGATCTACTTGTAGGTCTGGATACCAGTGATGACGCTGGAGTATATCGATTAAGTGATGATCTAGCATTAGTGCAGACTGTTGATTTTTTCACGCCGATCGTGGACGACCCTTATTCCTTTGGGCAAATTGCAGCAGCCAATGCATTAAGTGATATTTATGCTATGGGCGGTAAGCCGCTTACGGTACTTAATATTGTGGCCTTCCCTATTTCTGTTCTGGACAAAAGCATTCTCGGTGACATTTTGCGCGGTGCAGCAGATAAAGTGCAGGAAGCAGGAGCAACACTTGTGGGCGGACATTCCATCGACGATAAAGAGCCTAAATTTGGATTGGCTGTTACGGGCCTTGTGCATCCGGACAAAGTAAGAACGAATGCAGGTGCGCAGGTAGGAGACAAGCTGATTTTGACCAAACCTATCGGTGTGGGCATCTTAACGACTTCTATTAAAAAGGATCAGCTATCCCCAGAAGAAACTACACGCCTTACGACAGTCATGTCTACACTAAATAAAAAAGCGGCTGAAGTCATGGAGCCCTATGATGTACATGCTTGTACAGATGTTACCGGATTTGGGCTGCTGGGACATGCCTCGGAAATGGCAAAAGGGAGCAATCACGGACTGATTATTCGTCAAGGGGATGTACCGATGCTGCCAAGAGTAAGAGAGCTCGCGGAGCAAGGCTTTGTTCCAGGTGGCACTAAGAATAACTTTGCCCATTTGGAGGGCAGTATTCTTTATCCGGAGGAGATGGACCAATTAAGCCGCTATATTCTGTGTGATGCTGTGACTTCTGGTGGATTGCTAATCTCTGTTGCTCCTGAACAAAGTGAGGATTTGCTAAAAGAGTTAGTAGATGCAGGTGTAGAAGCGGCATTGATAGGAGAGGTCACGAAAGAACATCCGGGTCAGATTGCAGTTATAGCTGCGCAATAACGATGGAGTTCAGCTTACAGGCGACCTAAGAAGTTAGCCACCAGAGGAGAGAGCGCATTGTTTCAGGATATTACACTGGAAGAACTAAGAGTGTTAAAGAATAAGAAGCAGATCACCGTTATCGACGTTCGATCTCCTTCTGAATATAAAGATGCGACATTGCCAGAGAGCTTGAACATTCCTTTTTTTGACGATGAGGAACGAGCTGAAGTAGGTACGCTGTATAAACAGACAAGTGTGCAGGCTGCGAAAGAACGCGGTTTGGAGATTGCTGCGGCGAAGCTACCTTCCTTTGTCAAAGAATTTGCTGAGATTCAAGGGGACAAGGCTGTATTCTGCTGGAGGGGAGGTATGCGCAGCCGTACAACTGCGACTGTACTTTCTTTAATGGATATTCACGCTTACCGATTGATTGGCGGCTATAAAGCTTACCGTAAATGGGTACTCGATGAACTGGAGTCCTTTGAATTCAAGACGAAGCCTTATGTAATTCATGGAAATACGGGGACAGGCAAAACAAACCTGCTGCACCGCCTGAAAGCGCAAGGCTACCCCGTTCTGGATTTGGAAGGAATGGCGGGTCACCGCGGTTCTATCTTTGGCGAGATCGGACTTCAGGCAAATAATCAGAAAACGTTCGATAGTCTTCTTTTGGAAGAATTAATTAAGCTTGAGGATGCTCCTTATGTACTGTTTGAAGCAGAGAGCAAGAAGATTGGGAAGGTCGTAATGCCTCCATTTATGACCGAGCAAAAAGAGACCGCAACGCAGATTTGGATTGAACTGCCTTTGCAAGCTAGAGTGCAGCAAATCCTTAAGGATTATCGTCCAGAAGAATATAAAGAACAGTGTATTTCAGCCTTTCGAAGTATCAAATCCCGAATTCATATCCCCATTGCGGCGGAAATCGAACGGTGCTTGCAAGCCGATTTGTTCGGGGAAGCTGTGGCGCTGCTGTTAGAATACTACTATGATCCTAAATATGATTACACGTCTACTCAGTATGAAGGCATTGAGAGAGTTACCTTTAAGGTGAACAATTTAGATGAAGCTGAGGTTGCGGTGCGTTCTTTTTTGAAAAATAATCAGGCTTAATAAGCTTTATGTATCGTGATGTATGAGGGGTTTAGAGGAGGCTCAGTACAAATGATCTATTTAGACTATAACGCTACAACACCTGTAGATAAGGAAGTAGCAGAGGTTATGATTCCTTATCTTTATGGTCATTTTGGCAATCCTTCAAGCAGTCATTCTTTGGGGCAAGAAGCTAAACTCGGAATCGAGCAAGCGAGAACACAGGTGGCTAATTTCCTGAATTGTGCGCCGGGAGAGGTGCTTTTCACCAGTGGGGGTAGTGAATCGAATAATACCGTCATCAAGGGAGTCGCCCAAACCTATCGACATAAAGGCAATCACATTATTGTGTCTGCTGTGGAGCATCCTGCGGTAATTAAACCGTGTCAGTATCTGGAGCAGTTGGGCTACACGATTACCTATGTACCTGTTGACGCGTATGGAATGGTGCAGGTAGACGATGTGAAAAAGCAGCTTACAGACCAAACTATACTAGTCTCCATTATGCACTCTAACAACGAAACGGGCACGATTCAGCCGATCAAAGAAATAGCCGAGGTCTGCCACGAACGAGGTGTTCTTGTACATACCGATGCTTCACAGTCCGCTGGAAAAGTAGTACTCGATGTGGCTGAGTTAGGGGTGGATTTTCTAACGCTGGCAGGTCATAAATTATATGCGCCAAAAGGGATTGGAGCACTGTACATCCGAGAGGGCATTCACATCGAACCATTAATTCATGGGGCAGGTCATGAGCAGGGAAGACGAGCAGGTACTGAAAACACACCTTACATTATTGGATTAGGAAAAGCCTGTGAGCTTGCTTCGGACTCTGCTTCCAGAGAACGTGTGAAAGAGATTGCGGATTATTTCTATGACCAATTGCAGGAGGTTTTTGGCGACAACATTCACCTGAACGGTCATAGGCATAAACGATTGCCCAACACACTTAACATTAGCTTTCTAGGAGCGGTGGGTCACGAAGTGATTGCTTCGCTAGAAGAGGTGGCTGCCTCAACAGGCTCAGCTTGTCATTCTGGAGAAACATTGATTTCGCCTGTTCTAAAGGCAATGAATGTCTCAGCAAGTATTGGGCAGGGAGCGGTTCGTTTTAGTGTGGGACGGTATACGACGAAAACGGAGATCGATGAGGTTATCGGTAAGCTGAAAGGATATTTGTTGTGAATAGATTGCCAGTGGTGGAGTAGCTAATGGCGCTTGTGTGATTCCGGAAAATCTAGAAGTTGAATCTGCATATCGTATATTTTTAAAAAAAGCATCTGTCACTCCTTCAAAAGGATAGGCAGATGCTTTTATTGATTTTAACGATTATACAATTGTAAAGCCAGCACTTGCATAACCAGTGACTGTATTTACAAGGGTGAGACCTGTGGCAGTAGCTGAGAATACCATAAGCAGACGTGTCTGCGGTGTTACAGCAAAATCGATACCATTTGTAACTCCGCTGACAAACGTACCTAGAGTAATAGCGCCTGTGATAGGTGGCAGTGGTACTATTGCTCCAGGAATAGGAGTGAATGTGTTATTTGGTGTGGCAGATTGGTACAATTGTGCTGTCACAGTTACAGTAGTACCAATAAGTGATAGAGCTATGGTATTACTGAAGTAAGCAGCAAGGGATGTTATCACTCCAGCACGCGGAGTCGAGAATGCAAAGTTGATAAGAGGTCCAAGAACTGTACCTGTCAAATCTATATTCCCGCCAACAAGAGAAATGCCTGTGGCTGAACTTCCGAAGCCAACAAGGCTTGTTGTTCCAACCAAACCACCTAAAATCGTAGTCATAATAATAGGTCCACCGGAAGCCAACGGAATGATTGCACCAGCCCCGGTTGCACCAGTAACGCCAGTAACTCCGGTAACACCCGTAGCTCCCGCAAGCCCAGCCGTAC